>JBAUMA010000162.1:0-7144 GCA_049578485.1 Specibacter sp. | reverse complement strand
CCCGCCCCGTGGCCGTCATGGATCCGCTGCGCTTCGGTGCCATCGACCATCCGGACACCGCGCGCGTCATGCACGGTGCGGTGGCCGGCATCGGCGGCTACGGCAACTCGCTGGGCCTGCCGAACATTGGCGGCGAAATGGTGTTTGACTCTGTTTACCAGGGCAACCCGCTGGTAAACGCGCTGGCCGTTGGCGTCATGCGCCACGAGGACATCCGCCTGGCCAACGCGTCGGGCAAGGGCAACAAGGTTGTCTTGTTCGGTGCGCGCACCGGCGGCGACGGCATTGGCGGCGCCTCGGTGCTCGCCAGCGAGTCCTTCGATTCCACCAAGCCCTCCAAGCGCCCCGCCGTCCAGGTGGGCGATCCCTTCGCCGAAAAGGTGCTCATCGAGTGCTGCCTGGAACTGTTCAAGGGTTCCCTGGTAGAGGGCATCCAGGACCTGGGCGCCGCGGGCATCTCCTGCGCCACGTCCGAGTTGGCCTCCAACGGGGACGGCGGCATGGAAGTCGAGCTGACGTCCGTGCTGCTGCGCGATCCCACCCTGACCCCGGGCGAAATCCTGATGTCGGAGTCGCAGGAACGCATGATGGCGGTTGTGACGCCGGAGAACGTGGCCGCGTTTGAGGCCGTCATGGACAAGTGGGCCGTGGAATACTCCTGGCTCGGCGAGGTCACCGGCACCGGCCGCCTGATCATCAAGTGGGAAGGTGAAGTCATTGTCGACGTCGACCCGCGCACCGTGGCTCACGACGGACCGGTCTACGACCGCCCGTACGCCCGCCCGAAATGGCAGGACGCCCTGCAGGCGGACACCTTCACCGGTTCCGTGCAGGACGCCGGCCGCCCCGCCACGGCCGATGAACTCAAGGCCGCCGTGCTGGAGCTCATCGCCTCGCCGAACATGTGCTCCAAGGACTGGATCACCAACCAGTACGACCGTTACGTGGGCGGCAACACCGCCATGGCGTTCCCGGACGACGCCGGCGTGATCCGCGTGGACGAGGAAACAGGTTTGGGCGTGGCCCTGGCCACCGACGCCAACGGCCGCTACACGTTCCTTGACCCTTACCACGGTGCGCAGCTGGCCCTGGCCGAGGCCTACCGCAACGTGGCCACCTCCGGCGCCGTGCCGATGGCTGTCAGCGACTGCCTGAACTTCGGCTCCCCCGAGGACCCGGATGTCATGTGGCAGCTTGCCGAGGCCATCCGCGGCCTGTCCGACGCCTGCATGGTGCTGGGCATCCCGGTCACCGGCGGCAACGTCTCGCTGTACAACCAGACCGGTTCGACGCCGATCCACCCCTCCCCCGTGGTGGCCGTGTTGGGCAAGTTCGACGACGTCGCACGCCGCACGCCGTCGGGCTGGAAGGAAGACGGCCAGGCCATCTATCTGCTCGGCACCACGGCCGGCGAGATGGACGGCTCCGAGTGGGCCAACATGCGCGGGCACCTGGGCGGGCTGCCGCCCAAGGTTGACCTGCAGCGCGAGCGTGAATTGGGCCAGATCCTGATCAACGCCTCCCGCGACGGCATGATCGACTCCGCCCACGACCTCTCCGAGGGTGGCCTGGCGGCTGCCCTGGTGGAGTCGGCTCTGCGCTACAACGCAGGTGCCCGCGTGGCCCTGGACGAAGTTGCCCAGCGCGACGGCGTCGACACCTTCACGCTGCTGTTCTCCGAGACGCAGGGCCGGGCCATCGTGTCCGTCCCGCGCAGCGAAGAAGTCCGCTTCAACGACATGTGCACGGCCCGGAACTTCCCGGTCTCCCGCATCGGTGTAGTTGACGCAGCCGGCGGAGCTCTGGACATCCAGGGCCTGTTCTCCGCCCCGCTGGATGAGCTCCGCGTCGCCCACGAGGGGACCCTGCCGAAGTACTTCGGCTAACCCCCTGGTCTATGTTGCAGTTGTTGGACCGAATTCGCCGATTTCAGGCGTTTTTGGTCCAACAACTGCAACATAGTCGTTTAAGCGGTCAGGGAGCGGGCCGCCTGCAAATATGACTTGGTGACGTTGCGCTGGGTCAGCTTCGTGACCGGCGCGCCCAGCTTGAAAAGCGGGCCCGAGGGCTTGCTGAAGGCCAGGATGCGGAAGTACACGCCGCCGTCGGAGGTTTTCATGGCCAGGAACGCCTCCTCGCCCAGCGCGGGGTGTCCGGGGAGCGTCCCGTAGCCAAAGCCGGCGAGTTCCACCTCGGCGCCGTCGCTGCGCATGGTCCGGGTAGGCTCCAGCGCCCACACCACCTCGCAGGGGACGGGAAGGCGTAGATTGCCCACCCCGAAGCCGCTGGTCACCCGGGCCCCGGACACCGCCCGCGGAGGCGCGGATACCCGCAATCCCGCGCGTCGCTGGATCTGCCACGTCATGATGCCCTCGGCCAGCGCCTTGAAGTCGACATCGCCGGTACCCACCCGTATCTGTGTGTCCACATGGTCAAACCCTTCCGGCCACAGTCCCTCCCCCATGGGCTCGCCGGCAATGATCCGGGTCCGTCCCAGTTGTGGGTAGTTCAGACCGTCACGGTTATTTCTGGCCGGCACGGGCGCTCCATTCCAGGGCTGCTTGTTGTTTCTTGGGGAGCGAAGAGACCACCAGGTCGTAGGAGTCCTCGAGCATGTCCAGGACCATGGGCACATCCACCACGGCACAGTCCACCGTGTTCCAGTGGCGCTTGTTCAAGTGGTAGCCGGGGATGATGCCGGGGTTGGCGGTGCGCAATTGTGCCGCCAGCAAAGGATCGCATTTGAGGCTGATGGACAGTGTGGGCAGGCTGAGATTGCCCAGCGCGAAGACCTTGCCAACCCAGTTGTTTCCACCGCTGCTGGGCGCCTTGACCTTGAAAACGCTGGTCTCGGGTCCAAAAGGGAAGTCCTCATAGCTGCCGGGAAACGTCAATGCCGCGGCGCGCAGCGCCGCCGCATCCAGCATCATTTCTTGACCGCATACGTCAACTGCGCAAATTGCCCGTAGGCGGCGGCGCTACGCAGGGACAGGCGGTCCGGGCCCAGGTCGCGCGGGAGCAGCGGGGCGCCGCCCACCAATACTGCGGGCGCCATGGTGACCACCAATTCATCGAGTGCACCGACATCCAGGAACTGGCCGGCCAGCTCACCGCCGCCCACCACCCAAACGTCCTGGTCCCCGGCGGCCGCCACGATCCCGGGCAGGGCGTTGGCGACTGAACCGGAGACAAACCGGACGTCGGCGCCGTCGGGCACGGGCAGTTCACGGGAGGTAAACACGTAGGTTGGCTTGTCCCCGTAAAACTGCTGCCACTTGGCGGGATTCTCCAACAGCTTCTCTTCGCGGAGCACCCACTCATAGGTGGTGGACCCTTCGACAAAGACGCCCATGCCGTCCATGAACGCCGCGATGTCGGGGCCGTCGGTGTCGTCCACGGCGAACAGCCAGGCGAGCGAGTTGTCGGCGTCGGCCAGGTACCCGTTGAGCGTGCTGGCCGTGTAGTAAACAATGCGGGTCATGGCCTCAACGCTACCTCCACGGGGGCCGCCGCGGGAGCTCACTTGACGCCCAGGTAGTCCTCAAGCAGTACAACCTTGAGCCCGGCGGCCTTCTGGGCCTTTAGGAACGCTGCCAGGTCTGCCGGAAATTCGGGCCTGAAGTGCATGAGCACGATCTCCCCGGGCCGGAGCGCACTGCCCACCTGGTAGTCCATGCCCCCGGCGTTGGCCTTGGCTTCCCAGTCCACGATTGCTTTCATGCCGCACTCGGCCGCTGCCTGGCGGATTGCCTGCGTGTACGGGCCTCCCGGCGGCCGGAAGAACACGGGGCGCCGGCCAAACTGCTTTTCCTCGAAGTCGGCCATGCCGCAAATTTCGGCCTTTTGCTGGGCGTAGCTGAGGTTGATGAAGTTCAGGTTGTGGGTCATCGTGTGGTCTTCAATCAGATAGCCAGCGTCGGTGTAGGCCTTGTAGAAGCTCGAGTGGCCCGCAATGAACGTGTGCGCCAGAAACAGCGACGCCTTCACCCCGTGGCTTTCCAGGAGCTTGAGGTCCGATTCCCGTTTCACGGCACCGTCATCAATGGTCAGGAACACCACTTTTTGTTCGGTGGGGATCTTGGTCACCACCGGGACCATGCCGTTTTCGATGGGCGGCAGCACATAGTCCGGCACCAGCCCGCCGAGGGTGTCCACGCGCCCCGTTTTCGGGTTGACCGGCGGCGCACTTGTCGCTGGGGCGGACGACGCCGGTGCCTTGCTGGGGCTGGCAGGCGCCACTGCCGCGGTCGTCAAGGGGGCGGGGGACGACGCGCCGGTCGCCGACGTCGATCCCGAAGTCAAGCGCACGACGCCGAAAGCCACGGCGGCGAGGACAACTGCCAAGGCGGCGAGGATGACCAAGCGGCCGGTGCCGGAGGTCGTATGCATGTGACGAGGCATGAGGACTTTCGTTGTGGCGCTACAGCCCCAGGGCGGCAGCTTCGATCTTGGGGCAGGTGTCCATCACTACGTCCAAGCCGGCGTCGGCTGCGCGCTGTGCGGCAGCCTCATCCACCACTCCCAGCTGCAGCCAGACGGAGCGGGCCCCAACGGCAATGGCCTGATCCACCACCGCCCCAACTTTGCCTGAATTGACGAAGCAATCAACAACGTCGATATTACCGGGTATTTGCGCCAATTCCTGGTAACCCTTGGCCCCGTGGACGTCGTCGCCCTTGAGGCTGACGGGAATGATTTCCTGGCCCAGGTGCTGTTGCAGGAAGCGCGAGACGTTCAAGGCGGGGCGCAGCGGGTTGTTGGACAAGCCCACTACCGCCCACCGGCCAGGGGTTTTCAAAAGCCGGCTGATCACTGCCGGGTCGTTGACATGTGCCATGCGAAAAGCCTACTGCCCGGAAGGACCCGCGGCGGGTTCCGCTACGCGTCGGCCCGGATTTCTTCAGTCTCCACGAAGAGATCCTCATCGTCGTCGTCCTGCTCGTCGTCGATGTCCACGTAATCTTCGCTGGTGAGTTCCTCGGTGTACAGGGACCAGAATTCGTTGGGTCCGGCGGCCAGCGGGTCGAGGGTCTTCAGCTGCGATTCAAAGGACTTCTTCACGGCGGAAAAGTCGTCGTCGTCTTCGGGGCCCACGGTGTCACTGTCGATGGATTCCCAGGCGGCCACAATCTGCACAAACGTTTCAAGGGTCGAGGCGATCACGGATTCGTCGTCCTCGCACACGTACAGGACGGAACCGGTTTTCCTGTCCACCACCACAAATTGAAAGTCACCGTCGTTGCACACAATGGCACGTCCGGCCGAATCGTCGGCGAAGGGCGGTTTAAGCCAGGCACCGTCCAGGGGAATGTCCTCCAGCGCCGATGGGTACATCGGCTCGAGGGACGCCCAAATCTTGGAATCATTCATGGCTTCCTCCTGCCCTTAGTCCTGACACTAATCACCGTACGGTTGCGCCGTCAATGTAAATCTTCAGCCGGCCGGAACCACCACGGCGTTGCGGTCAAACCGGCGATTGCTGAGCACGGGCAAAAACTCCCGCACTTCCTCGATGCGCTTGTGCGTGACGTCGGCGGTGGCCACTCCCTCAGCTTCGTCGGCCAGGAACTCCTGCGGAATGCCCATGGGGTCAAGGATGGCCGAGTGCCCGATGCTGTGCTCGCTTGAAGTGCCGGCGGCTGCCACCCAACACGTATTTTCAATGGCTCGCGCCTTCAACAGCGTCTCCCAGTGGTCCACTTTGTGGTCACCCTTGAACCAGGCGGCGGCCACGGCGATCAGGTCCGCACCTTCCAACGCCAGGGCGCGGGCCAGCTCCGGGAAGCGGATGTCGTAGCAGGTCATGATGCCCACCTTGAAGCCGCCGATCTCCACGAGGGAAATGCCCTTGTCGCCGGGCTTGATCTTCCGTGACTCCTGGTAGGAAAAGGCATCGTAAAGGTGCAGCTTGCGGTAGGTCCCCAGGATGGCACCGTCCTCGTCCACTGCCACCAGGGTGTTGTAGGGCCGCTCCTCGCCGCTGGATTCGTAGCCGCCGGCAATGATGGCTATGCCGACCTCCGCCGCCACGTGGGAAACCCCCTGGACAAAGGTGGTCCACTGGGCGTCCACGGCAGCCACAAAGTCTCCTTCGACCCGGCCCACCGAGAACATGGACTCCTCAGGGAACACGATCAGCCGCCCCCCGTCCTGCCGGGACGACTGGGCCAATCGGCGCATGACTGCCAGGTTCTCCGAGACGTTGCCGCCCGGGTTGAATTGTCCGACGCTGACCTTCATGGCAACTCCCTCGACCCGCTAATATCTTCTCCACTCCAGACTAGCCGCCCGGTGGTGGCGCGGCCATCGTATGATGCACAGATGCTGACCATTGGACTGTTGGGCGGAATGAGCTGGGAAAGCTCCGCACTGTATTACCGGCTTGTCAATGAACTGGTTCGGGGCCGGCTTGGCGGACTGCACTCGGCCCGCTGCGTCATGGCTTCCGTTGATTTTGCCGTCATTGAGCACCTTCAGTCGACGGGGCAGTGGGACAGCGCAGGGGCATTGCTGGCCCGCGAGGCACTGCGGCTGGAGGCGGCGGGCGCCGATTTCATCGTCCTGTGCACCAACACCATGCACAAGGTTGCCGGCTCCATCGAGGACGCCGTGCAAATCCCGCTCCTACACCTGGCCGACGTCACGGCGGAGGCAGTGTTGGGCACAGGGTTGAAGACGGTGGGCCTGCTCGGCACGGCCTTCACCATGGAGCAGCCGTTTTACCGGGACAGGATTGCCGCCCACGGCTTGGAGGTGCTGGTTCCTGACGCCGCCGGGCGCCACGACGTCCACAGGATCATTTACGAGGAGCTCGTGGTGGGCGTGGTCACGGAGGTCTCGCGTCGGGTGGTTGCGCAAGTCATCGAGTCCCTGCAGGCCATGGGCGCCGAGGGCGTCATCTTGGGGTGCACGGAGATCGAACTGCTCATTGACCAGGCCAGCAGCCCGCTGCCGGTCTTCCCCACCACCAGGCTCCACGCCGAGGCTGCGGTTGAGTTGGCCCTGAAGGACGTCGGCGCCGGTTCACCCCAGCAATAAAGCCGGAACCGTTGGCTATGCGCACACCTCATCCGGGATCTTGCGCCACTGGCCGAGCGGCGCAAAACTCGCCACCCCATATTGCGCATAATGGTCGGCCCTGACC
>JBAUMA010000161.1:0-2620 GCA_049578485.1 Specibacter sp. | reverse complement strand
CTGCTAGGCGACGCCTTCAGCCCAAACATGGGTGGGCGGGCGTCGAGTCCCGCCCACCCACTCCCGGCTTCCCCTCCATCGGGTGGCCGCAAAAAAATTGAGGTAAGCAGACAAGGAGGTCCGCTATGACCATTTCACGGAATAACCGCACCAAGACCAACCGGCCCGAGGACGAAAAGCTGGGCATCGGGGCCAGCTTCGCCTACGGCTTCCAGCACGTCCTGACCATGTACGGCGGCATCATCGCCGTCCCGCTGATCATTGGCCAGGCCGCCGGCATGAACACCCAGGACATTGGCCTGCTGATCGCCGCCTGCCTGTTCATGGGCGGGCTGGCGACCCTGCTCCAGACCATTGGCGTACCGTTCTTTGGTTCGCAGCTGCCGCTGGTGCAGGGTGTGTCCTTTGCCGGCGTGGCCACCATGGTGGCGATCGTCAGCGGCGGTGGCGGCATCGAGGCGGTGTTCGGCTCGGTCATCGCGGCATCGGTGATTGGCCTGCTCATCACCCCGCTGTTTTCAAAGATCATCAAGTTCTTTCCCCCCGTGGTCACCGGAACCGTCATCACCACGATCGGCCTGACGCTCATGCCCGTCACGGCCAATTGGGCCATGGGCGGCAATTCCAAGGCACCCGACTACGGCTCCCCTGCCAACATTGGCCTGGCGGGACTGACCCTGGCCGTGGTGTTGTTGCTGAGCAAGCTCGGCAATGCCGCGATCTCCCGTTTGTCGATCCTGCTGGCCATCATCATTGGCACGGTCGTGGCTGTCGCCTTCGGCATGGCCGACTTTTCCAAGGTCGGCACCGGCCCCATCGCGGCGTTCCCCACCCCGTTCCACTTCGGCCTGCCCACCTTCCATGTAGCCGCCATCATCTCCATGCTGATCGTGATCCTGGTGACGTTGGTGGAAACCTCTGCCGACATCCTGGCCGTCTCCGACATCGTCGGGACCAAGGTGACCTCGCGCCGACTGGGCGACGGCCTGCGGGCCGACATGGCCTCCAGCGCCATCTCCCCGATTTTCGGCTCGTTCACGCAAAGCGCTTTTGCCCAGAATGTGGGCTTGGTGGCCATCACCGGCATCAAGAGCCGCTTCGTGGTGGCGGCCGGCGGCGTCATCCTGGTGCTCCTGGGCCTGTTGCCCATCATGGGCCGGGTAGTGGCGGCGGTGCCGACCTCCGTCCTCGGCGGCGCCGGGATTGTCCTGTTCGGCAGTGTCGCCGCCAGCGGCATCCGCACGCTGTCCACCGTCAACTACAAAAACAACATGAACTTGATCATCGTTGCCACGTCGATTGGATTCGGCGTCATTCCGATCGCGGCACCCACGTTCTACAACAAGTTCCCGGACTGGTTCTCCACCATCTTCCACTCGGGCATCAGCTCGGCGGCGCTCATGGCAATCGTGCTGAACCTGCTGTTCAACCACCTCAAGCGTGGAAATTCACAGGACCCGTCGGTGTTTGCGGCGGGGACCGAGCGGCGGATTGCCCCCGAAGTATTGGGCAGCCTGCAGGACGGGGACCACTGCGAGGGTGGGAAGCTGATCGATGGCCAGGGACACGAAGTCACCGTTCTGGCCCCCGACCCGCAGCACTGACCCCGGCTTCACGGCAGACGCCGGCACCCGTCTTCGGCGGGTGCCGGCGTATGCTCAGCCCCGGCCGATGAACGGCATGCCGGCGGCGGTGATCACCAATGAACCGATGCTGGTCGAGGCCGGCAGCCCCGCCATCATTAGCACGGCGCCGGCCGCCTCAGCCACGGGGAAGGTCGGTTCCACGAGCCGCCGCCCGTCGGCCTGCAGCGCCCCGCTGGCGACGCCCAAGGTGTCCATGATCCCGGTGGAGGCGTTGCCAATGTCAATCTGCCCGCAGCTGATGCCAAAGGCCCGCCCGTCCAGTTCAATGGACTTGGTCAACCCCGTAATGGCGTGCTTGGTGACGGTGTAGGCCACCGAATTCGGCCGCGGCGAGTGGGCGGAAATGGAGCCGTTGTTGATGATCCGGCCGCCGTGCGGAAATTGCGCCTTCATGGTCCGCACGGCCGCACCTGCACACAGCATGGAACCGGTCAGGTTCACGGCCAGCACGGCATCCCAATCCGATGGTGAGATCTCATCCACCGAGGCCGCCGGGCCAAAGGTGCCGGCGTTGTTGAAGAGCACATCCACCCTGCCAAAGCGTTCGACGGCGGCGCTGAAGAGCTGTTCGACGTCGGCCGGCCGGGTCACATCGGTGGGCACGGCCAGTGCCTGGGGATTCCCGGCGGCTGTTTTGAGCAATTCGGCTTCACGCCGGCCGGCCAGGACCACCTGATATCCGTCGCGCAGCATGGCCTGGGCCACGGCCGCGCCAATGCCAGAGCCGGCGCCTGTAACCACGGCGACGCGGGGTGCTGTTTCATTGTGGGAGGGGTTGGCTTCAACCATGGGGCGTTCTCGCTTTCCTGCGGGCATTGATGGCAAGGGGATGGGGACACCAAAGCGGGCCCGGCAACAGTTGCCCGGGCCCGCCTTGATCATATGTTCTTACGCCGGGCCGGAGATCGGCCAGCCGGTGACTTTCTTGGGACGGGGAGGGGCGTAAGTGCGCACCTTGGAGGTGGACAGGCCCA
>JBAUMA010000160.1:0-4825 GCA_049578485.1 Specibacter sp. | reverse complement strand
CGCCTGGGGTGCACCCTCAGCGAATGGCAACAGCGGCCCCCGCGCTCGTCATCGACGCCAAGATCCAGTCAGCCACCCGCCTGGAAACGCTGCACCGCCAGGCGCAGCGCCCGCTCGGCGTCCAGTCCCCGGGCATGGGCGGAGCGGACGACGTCGAACAGCAGCTCGCCGAGTTCGTCCTCCGTGTGCGGATCCGGGTCCCGCTCCCCGGCGGCGCGAGAACCTCGGGCACCTGCCCGGTCAAGCGTCTTGGCGGCCAAGGCCAGCGCGGGCAGGGACGACGGCAGCGAATCAAACACCCCGGCCCCGGTGGCAACGGCCGGGGGCTTTTCGGCGGCCTTTTGCGCGGCGTAGTTGCGCTCAATCTCGGCGATGGACTCCGGAAACGTGTCCTGCAAAGTGCCGTCGCTGCGGAACACGTGGCTGTTGCGGCGAATCAGCTTTGCCCGCAGGTGCTCCGCCACGTCGGCCAGCGTGAACGCACCGGTCTCAGCCTGCAACCGCGAGTGCAACACCACCTGGTAGAGGATGTCGCCCAGTTCGCCCTTGAGTTCGGCCACGTCCAGCGGGCCCGGGGCCTCCACGACGTCGGCAAGCTCATACGATTCCTCGACCAGGTACGTGATCAGGGATTCATGGGTCAGCGCCGCCGTCCAGAGGCAGTGCTCGCGGAGCTCCGCAATGACGTCGGCCAGCCGTTCGATGGCCGCCCCGGCTCCCGGGGCGGCCATCGGCGCATCAGTCCTCGTCATTGATCCCAAGAGCGTCGTCGTAGCACTCGATGATGTAGTCGGCCAGCTGTTCGCGCGCCTCGATGGGCAGGAACGCTGCGTGCACCGCATTGAGCGTCAGTTCCAGGATCGTCTCGATGTCGTAGCCAAACGTGTCCGCGAGGAGTTCAAACTCTCCCGTCAGGGTCACCCCGCTCATGAGGCGGTTGTCCGTGTTGACGGTGATGTTGAAGCCGAGCTGGTGCAGCAGGTCGATGGGGTGTTCGCCGATCGTCGTGCCAAAGGCGGCGATGGCCCCGGTCTGCAGGTTCGACGACGGGCACAGTTCGAGCGGGATCGCCCGGTCGCGCACCCACTGGGCCAAATCACCCAAGGTGACCGTGCCGACGTCGTGCCCGTCCTCTTCCTTGACGTCCAGGTGGATGTCCTCGGCGATGCGCACGCCGTGGCCCAGCCGCAGGGCGCGGCCATGGACCAGCGCGTCCTGGATGCTGTCCAGGCCCGCGGCCTCGCCGGCGTGGACGGTGGTGGGGAAGTTGTTTTCGGCCAGGTACGTGAAGGCCTCGGTGAAGCGGGAGGGCAGGAAGCCGTCCTCGGCGCCGGCGATGTCAAAGCCCACTACGCCGTTGTCTCGGTGGCGCACGGCCAGCTGGGCGATCTCGGAGCCTCGGTCGGCATGGCGCATGGCGGTGACCAGCTGGCCCACCTCGATGTAGCCGCCGGCCTCGTCCACGGCGTCCATGCCGGCTTCGAGCCCTTCCTGGACGGCCTCCACGGCCTCGTCAAGCGTCAGGCCCTTCGTCTGGTGCTGCTCAGGCGCCCAACGCACCTCGCCGTACACGACGCCGTCGTCGGCCAGGTCCTCCACGAATTCACGGGCCACACGCACTAGGGCGTCATGTGTCTGCATGACGGCAATTGTGTGGTCGAAGGTTTCCAGGTAGCGGACCAGGGAGCCGGAATCGGCGGAATCCAGGAACCACTGGCGCAGTTCCTCGGGATCGGTGGAGGGCAATTCATGGCCCGCCTCGGCGGCGAGCTCGATGATCGTGGCCGGGCGCAAACCGCCGTCAAGATGGTCGTGCAGGGACACCTTGGGCAGGGACTTGAGGTCCACGGCAAGGGTGGATTCGGACGGCTGGGGCTCAGTTAGGTTAGTCACATCCCCACTTTAGGGAGGGATGCCGGGCCGGCGCTAGTTCTTGAGCGTTCCGTGCGCTAAGGGCGTATCCATGCCGGGTGCGCCGCCGTCTCCGTTTACGACGCCGGGGCCTTGGGTCCCAGCGGCAGCTGCCACCGGGCTGCCGGCGTCGGTTGCGGGCACGGCATGATTTGCTGCGCCGGCGGCCAGTTCGTCCGCAGTGCCGGGAGTGGTGTGCTCCCCTGCTGCTGACGACGTTGCGGCGGCCAGGGCTGCAATCCGGGCTTCTTCCTGTGCCTGGGCTGCGATCTGGGCCGCCACGAGGCCGGGTTCGGGGCGCGGCGCGAGCTTTCCGCGCTTTTCCAGGTAGTGGTGCAGGTACTTCATGGCATGGTCCACGATGAAACCGATGACAATGGCAAAGGCTACTGCTATGCCAATGCCCAGCAACGGGTTGTGGTGCACCCAACGGCCCGCGAAAGTGCCCACGGCAACCGAATATCCGGCCCAGGTGACCACGGCGATGCCGTCAAGGACCACAAACCTCCGCCACGGGAACCGTGTGGCACCAGCGGTGAAGTTGACGGCGATCCGGCCCACCGGGATGTACCTGGCTGTGAAGATCAGGATGGCGCCGCGTTTTTCCAGTTCCCGCCCGGCCCAGGCAAACGCCTTGGCGCCCCGGGGCTTGCGCATCCACTTGAACCGGCTGGTGCCAAGCTTCTTGCCCAGGAAGTAGGCAATGTTGTCGCCGATCACAGCGCCCAGGGAAGCCCCCAGGATGAGCAGCCAAATATTGGGTGATCCCGTCCTGGCCGAGATGGAGGACAGCGCAACAATGGCGGTTTCACTGGGCAAGAACAGGAAAAAGCCGTCGATCAGGCAAAACAGGCTCACGAGCGGAACGATCCACCACTGGGCCGCGGAATGGGCAATCAAGATGTTGATCTGATCGATGATGTGCAAGAAATCCACCGGGGATGGTTCCTCTCCTCTGGCGGGGTGTCACTGTCTAGTTTCCCACGTCGATGGACTGCCGGCATCCATCTTCCGGGCGACATTTGGGGCGGGCCCTCCCCCCACGGGATGAGGCCCCCCAACGCCGTCTCACCTTTGGCGCATCCCAGCCCAACGCCGTCTCACCTTTGGCGCATTCCAACCCGACCCCGTCTCAACAAGCGTCCGTGAAAAACGAGCCAAAAGTGAGACAGCGTCAGCCAAAAGGCCGCCAAAAGTGAGACGGCGTCGGGGGTTAGCTGATGCGTTCGATGATCAGCTGGTTGGCCGGGCGGGATCCCTCGGGTGCGATCGTGACCGCGCCTTCGAGCGCCTCCTTGGCCCGGTCGAACTTTTCCGGGGTGTCCGTCAGCAGCGTCATGAGGGGCTCGCCGGCACGCACCAGCGCACCCGGTTTGGCGTGCATTCGCACCCCGGCCCCTGCCTGGACAACGTCTTCCTTGCGGGCGCGCCCGGCACCGAGCCGCCAGGCGGCAACACCCACGCTCAGGGCGTCCAGACCGACAAGCACGCCGTCGGCCGGGGCATAGATGACCTCGGATTCGCGTGCCACTGGAAGGGCCGCATCCGGGTCCCCGCCTTGGGCCGCGATCATGCGGCGCCAGACGTCCATGGCCCGGCCGTCTTTGAGTGCCGCCGCGGGGTTGGCCCCGCGGACGCCCGCAGCTTCGAGCATTTCCTCCGCGAGCCGCACGGTGAGCTCGACGACGTCGGACGGGCCGCCGCCGGCGAGAACCTCCACCGACTCCTCGACTTCGATGGCATTGCCCGCCGTCAAGCCCAGGGGTGTCGACATGTCGGTGAGCAGGGCAACCGTATTGACCCCGGCGTCCTTGCCCAGGGCCACCATGGTTTGCGCCAGTTCTCGGGCCATGGCCACGTCCTTCATGAACGCCCCGGAACCGACCTTCACATCCAGCACCAGTGCGCCGGTGCCTTCGGCAATCTTCTTGCTCATGATGGAGGAGGCGATCAACGGGATGGCCTCCACGGTACCCGTGACATCACGCAGGGCATACAGTTTCTTATCCGCCGGGGCAAGGCCCGCACCGGCGGCGCAGATCACGGCACCCACCTCGGAGAGTTGGCGCATCATGTCCTCATTGCTGAGGTCAGCGCGCCAGCCGGGGATGGCCTCGAGCTTGTCCAGCGTGCCGCCGGTGTGGCCCAAGCCGCGGCCGGAAAGCTGCGGGACGGCAACGCCGAACACCGCCACGAGGGGCGCCAGCGGCAGGGTGATCTTGTCGCCCACGCCTCCCGTGGAGTGCTTGTCCGAGGTGGCCATGGGCGTGCCCGCCGGGGTGCGCAGGCCGGAAAAGTCCATCCGCTCACCCGAGGCGATCATGGCCGCCGTCCACTGGGAAATCTCGGCGCGGTCCATGCCGTTGAGCAGGATGGCCATGTTCAGTGCCGACATTTGTTCGTCGGCGATGGCCCCATGCGTGTAGGCGTCGATGGTCCAGGCGATCTGCTCGGCGCTGAGTGTGCCGCGGTCGCGCTTGGTCCGGATGATGTCGACGGCGTCAAACGCCGGGCCGCTGTAGCGTGCCCCAAATGTCTGGCTCATTGCTGGTTCTCCAAATTCTCCGGGCCGAAGGCGTCCGGGAGGACTTCGTCCATGGTTTTGATCCCCTGGCTGGTCATCAGCACCATGCCCGGGGACCGGAATTCGTACAAGAGTTGGCGGCAGCGCCCGCAGGGCATGAGCACGACGCCGGCGGCGTCCACGCAGTAAAACGCCCGGATCCGCCCGCCCCCGCCCATCTGCAGGGCCCCGACCAAGGTGCACTCGGCACACAAGGTCAGCCCGTAGCTGGCATTCTCCACATTGCAACCGCTGACGGTGCGCCCGTCGTCGAGCAGCGCCGCGGCGCCCACAGGGAACTTCGAGTACGGCGCGTAGGCGTTGCGCATGGCGGCCGCGGCCGCCATGCGC
>JBAUMA010000159.1:0-12215 GCA_049578485.1 Specibacter sp. | reverse complement strand
CCGGGGCGAGCCGGCGGCGGCGAGGAGCTGGGCGGCATCCGTTCCGTCAAGCACCACATGCAGCGCACGGCTATCCAGGGCTCGCCCAACATGCTCACGGCCGTGACCGGGGTGTGGCACACGGGTGCCGCCCAGGTACTGGCCGGGGATCCCGGGTTTGGCGCAGTTGCCGGGGCCGTCCACCCGTTCCGGAAGTCGTTGGCGGAGCTGCACATCGGGGACGGCTTTGCCTCCGGGCTGCGGCAGGTCACGTTGGAGGACATCACCGCCTTTGCGAACTCGACGGGCGACACCTTTTACGCCCACACCGATGCCGTGGCCGCGGAGAAGAACCCGTTCTTCCCGGGGATCGTGGCCCACGGCTACCTGCTGGTGTCCTGGGCTGCGGGGCTGTTCGTGGAGCCCGCACCGGGTCCCGTGCTGGCCAACTACGGGCTCGAGGGGCTGCGCTTCATCACCCCGGTTGCGGCCGGGGATTCGATTCGCGTGACGCTGACGGCCAAGAAGATCACCCCGCGCGTTACCGACGAATACGGCGAGGTCTGCTGGGATGCCATCCTGCACAACCAGGACGGCGAGATCGTGGCCACGTACGACGTGCTGACCCTCGTGGAAAAGGAAGACACCCTGTACAAGTAGGGCCGACGGGGACTGAGCCGGCGCGTAGCGACGGTGCGGGCACCAGGCCCCACCTCGCGAGAGCGCCGGCTCAGTCGTCCCCTCACCTACAGCTCTTCGACGTCCACCAAGTTGTCGTAGAAGCAGACGTAGCCGGCGAGCTCCCCGGCCTCGGGCAGCGGATTTTGGTAGCTCCACGCCACATCGCCATCGGGGCCGTCCGCCAGCTTCCAGTAGCTCGCGGTGCCTTTGTAGGGGCACAAGGTGGCGGACTCGGTGGGCACCAGCAAGTCCCAATTCACGGAGCTTGGCGGCAGGTAGATCCGCTCAGCCAGATTGGTTTCGAAGACCATCAAGGGAGCAGTGGACTCCGCGAGCACTGCGCTACCCGTGCTGACCCTCACGTTTCGGGAGCTGTGCCGGATGTCCACGCGGTGGAAGGGGTCGCGGGGGTGGGACTGGACGGGGTCGTCCTCCTCCAGCCAGTCGAATGCGTCCGAGTCAAACCCCACATACCCGGCCAAAACCGGGTCCTCGAAACCGAATGCTGCGGCTGCGGCCGTGCGCCCGCCTGCTGTGACGTCAAATGCGGTCCCCGGCGTGCTGTGCCGGCTGAACGGGATCCCGGGGTGCAGCACCGGGAGAGCGTCGGTGCCGGTCGGGGCGGGTGCGGCAGGACTCAGGACACCTGCGACGCCGTCGGCCGGCACCGCATAGCAGGGCACCACCCGCCGGGGTTCCCAGACGATGACGGCACGGCGGGAGTCCAGGACCACATCCGTTCCGAGCAGGGCCCGGATGTGCTTGGTGGTGGGTTCGTAGCGGAGTTCACGCGAGAGCGCCTGAACGGACGCGGAGATTTTGGTGGCCATGGTTACAGCGTGCGCCAGCCGGAGGGACTGGTCAATCCCCACGGTGCCCGACGAGAGCCGGTCCAAGCTGCGAGATCGGTAGTTGCAGGGCGATTTTTTGCGGCTAACACCCTATCTCGCGGCAGTCTGCCGCACGCGGCCACTTGAACTATTTGTGCAGGCCCCGGAACGCCATGGAAATCACGTCGTCGGCCAGTTTTGACGAGGAGAGCGGGCCGCCGGGCTTGTACCATTCGACGATTGAGTTAATCGTGCCAAACAGCAGCCTGGTGATGGTTCCCGGGTCGATGTCGGTGCGCAGCGTCCCGTCCTGCTGGGCGGCCGACACCAGGGACGTGATGGTGCGGTCAAAGGTGCGCCGCCGGGCCAGCGCGTCGCGTTCCATCTCGGTGTTCCCGCGCAGGCGCAGCAGCAGCGTGACGAAAGGCAGCCGCTCCACGAGCACCCCGATCGTGCCCCTGAGCACAAACTCAAGGCGGGCGTCGGCGGCCCCGGACGTGGCGCCGTCGAGCCTCAACACCGCCTCCAACCCGCCCAGGGCCTGCTCCAGTGCCAGCCGCAGCAGGTCCTCCTTGGACGGCACGTGGTGGTAGATGGCGGATTTTGAAATGCCCAGGTTCTCCGCCAGGATGCCCATGGACGTGGCCTCGTAGCCGTGCTTGTTGAAGACCTCGACGGCGATGCGCAGCACCGACTGCTGGTCATAGCCGGGCCGGCCGCGCTTGCTCGTGGCGGCGGTCGGCGTGGCGGTGGGGAGGGTGGCGGGCATGTGTCCTAGTTTCTCACGCAGGTCTCGACAGGATCGACCACCGGGGTCAGAGCTTGGGGCGGTTGTCGTAGATCCGGCGGAGCTTGCCGCTGGAGCGGGCCAGGGAGCCCGGTTCGACGACGTCGATGGTGCAGGACGAACCCACATGGATCTTGATCTGCGCCTTCAGGGCCAAGCCGGCAGCGGCGCGCTCGGCTGGCGTCGTGTTTTCGCGCGGCTCGATGTGGACCGTCATCTCGTCCATGCGCCCGGTGCGGTTCAGTTCCAGCTGGAAGTGCGGGCTCAGCGCCGGGATCCGCAGGGCGATTTCCTCGATCTGGGAAGGGAACAGGTTGACGCCGCGCAGGATGATCATGTCGTCGCTGCGCCCAGTGATGCGGGCCATCCGGCGCATGGAAGGTCGCGCCGTGCCCGGCAGCAGGCGGGAGAGGTCCTTGGTGCGGTAGCGGATGATCGGCAGCGCCTCCTTGGTCAGCGCCGTAAACACCAGCTCGCCTTCCTGGCCGTCCGGCAGCACTGCCTCTGCCCCGATGGCCGGGTTGAAGGGGTCGATGATCTCCGGGCGGAAGTGGTCCTCCCAGATGTGGTTGCCGTCCTTGGTTTCCACGGATTCCCCGGCCACGCCGGGCCCCATGACTTCGGAGAGCCCGTAGATGTCGCACGCGTCGATGCCCAGGCCTTGTTCAAGCTCGTGGCGCATCTCCTCGGTCCACGGCTCGGCGCCGCACACGGCAAACTTCAGCGACGTGGCGAGGGGGTCGATGCCGCGGTGGATCATGGCGTCCATGATCGTCAAAAGATAGGTGGGCGTGCACATGATGGCGTCCGGCTCAAAGTCGGTGATGAGCTGGATCTGTTTTTCCGTCTGTCCTCCGGACATGGGGATGACGGTGGTGCCCAGCGCCTCGGCTCCGTAGTGGGCGCCGAGCCCGCCGGTGAACAGGCCGTAGCCGTAGGCGTTGTGGACCTTCATGCCGGGGCGTACGCCGGAGGCGCGCATGGACCGGGCCACCAGGGATGCCCAGACGTTGATGTCGTTGCGGGTGTAGCCGACCACCGTGGGGCGGCCCGTGGTGCCGGAACTGGCGTGGATGCGCACCACCTCGCTTTGCGGCACCGCAAACATGCCAAACGGGTACTCCTGGCGCAGGTCTTCCTTGGTGGTGTACGGGAACTTCGCCAGATCGGAAAGCTCGCGCAGATCCGAGGGGTGGACGCCCGCCTCATCAAATTTGCGCTTGTACAGCGGCACCTTGTCGTAGGCGTAGGCCACCGTGTGCTGCAGCCGGGTGAGTTGCAGCGCCTCGAGTTCGTCGCGGCTCATGAGCTCGGCGGCATCCAGGGCTGAGGGATCGTTGGGGGTGGAAGCGGTCATTGTGGCCGGGCCCTTCTAATTGGTGTGGCGGTTGGGGATGGTCCGGCTGCGGCCGCGGAATTCGGCAACCACCGTGCTGCCGGCGTCGTCGTCGCCTGAGAAGCAGTCCCCGGCGAAAACCTGGACGTCGTACAGGCCGCTGCGGCCGTTTTGCTGGCGGCGGTTGGCAACGGCGGTGATGCGTTGGCCGGCGCGGGTCGGGGCCAGGAAGTTGACGTCAACCCCGGAGGCAACCGTGACCGTGCTCCCGTCGCCGGTGGCGGAATTGCATGCGAGTGCGAAGGCGGAATCGGCGAAGGCAAAGATCATGCCGCCATGGGTGATGCCGAAGCCGTTCATCATCTCGGGGCGCAGCGTCATGGCAATTCTGGCGTGGCCGTCGCCCAGGGCCAGCAGTTCGATGCCCAGCCACTCGGTGGCGGGGTCGTTGGCCAGCATTGGGTGCTCAACTACCGGGTCGATGGGCGCCATTGGCCACTCCTCACATTTTCTAACCGAATGTTCATTAGGTAATACCCTTGCGGGCTGTTCTGTCAATGCTCGGCCATCTGTCGGCCAAATGATTGACGGGGCACGAAGTCCACTATATTCTGAACGAACGGTCGGTAATTAATTCCGGCAGCAACCTGAAGGAGACACCATGGCACACGAAGCGCAGTCCGAGGTGGACGCGGCCGGAGCCGAGAACTTTGAGCGCATCCTTGCCAAGGATTCCCGGGTGGAGCCCAAGGACTGGATGCCCGACGCGTACCGCCGTTCGCTGGTGCGCCAGATCTCCCAGCACGCCCACTCGGAGATCATTGGCATGCAGCCGGAAGCCAACTGGATCACCCGCGCGCCGAGCCTGAAGCGCAAATCCATCCTGATGGCGAAAGTCCAGGACGAGGCCGGCCACGGGCTGTACCTGTACTCGGCCGCCGAGACCCTGGGCACCAGCCGCGACGACATGATGGATGCGCTGGTAGCCGGCAAGGCCCGCTATTCCTCCATCTTCAACTACCCCACCGTCACGTGGGCGGACATGGGCGCCATCGGCTGGATGGTGGACGGTGCGGCCATCTGCAACCAGGTGCCTCTGTGCCGGGCCTCCTACGGACCCTATGGCCGGGCCATGGTGCGGGTGTTCAAGGAGGAATCCTTCCACCAGCGCCAGGGATTTGAGATCCTGCTCGAGCTGGCCAATGGCACTCCTGAGCAAAGGGCCATGGCCCAGGACGCCGTGAACCGCTGGTACGCCCCATCGCTAATGATGTTCGGCCCGCCGGATGACGATTCGCCCAACTCCAAGCAATCCATGGCTTGGAACATCAAGCGCTTCAGCAATGACGAGCTGCGGAACCGTTTTGTGGGCATGCTGGTCGAGCAGGTCAAGGTGCTTGGCCTGACACTTCCGGATAAAGAAGTCCGGTTCAACGAGGACACCAAGAAGTGGGAGCACGGACCCCTCGACTGGGAAGAATTCAAGGAAGTTTTGGCCGGCCGGGGCCCCTGCAACGCGCAGCGCCTGGAGCGCCGCCGTTCCGCCCATGAAGACGGAGCCTGGGTCCGGGAGGCCGCCGCGGCCTACGCGGAGAAGCAAGCAGCGCAGCATGCACAGAAAGCAGCAGCTTAAACATGAGCCCCCAAGAATCCACCGAAAGCACGACGCCGGCGCCTGGGGAAAGTGCCCACCGCTGGCCCCTGTGGGAGGTCTTTGTCCGCTCCAGCCGCGGCCTGAGCCACGTCCACGCAGGTTCCCTGCACGCACCCGATGCCTCCATGGCGCTGCGCAATGCCCGCGACCTGTACACGCGCCGCAACGAAGGCGTGTCCATTTGGGTGGTCCCCTCCGACGCCATTGCCGCCTCGGATCCCGACGCCAAGGGCTCCTTCTTTGAGTCCCCGCAGGGCAAGGACTACCGGCACGCCACGTATTACACCAAGAGCGAAGGGGTGAAGCACCTGTGATCCCCACCGGCTCCCAACCCTCGCACGCTCAGGCCGGGTCCCTCGCCGGTGTGGGCCCATCCACCGGCTCCCATGACATCAGCACCGGCATGGGCGGCGACGCCTCCGCCTCCGCCACCCGCATCACCCCCGGCAACGCTCTCCGGCCCGAGGACATCGCCCTGGCCGCACAACAGGGTGCCGCGAAACCCGGTGAGGACGTGGCCAACTACGCGCTGCGCCTCGGCGATGACGCGCTGATTCTGGCGCAACGCCTGGCACACTGGATTTCCCGTGCCCCGGAGTTGGAAGAGGACGTGGCGCTGGGCAACATCGCCCTGGACCAGTTGGGCCACGCCCGCTCCTTCCTCACGTACGCAGGCAGCGCATGGGGCAAGACCGAGGACGAGCTCGCCTACTTCCGCCGCGAACCGGAATTCCGTTCCGCCCACCTCTTTGAGCAGCCCAACGGCGACTTTGCGGCCACTATTGCCCGCCAGTTCATCGTGGCCAGCTACCAGTTCCCGCTCTACCGGGCCCTGGCCAACTCCAGTGATCCCATGCTGGCCGCCATCGCCGCCAAGGCAGTCAAGGAAGTCGACTACCACCGCGACCACAGCACCCAGTGGGTGTTGCGCCTGGCCGGCGGCACCGAGGAATCGCGGCGCCGTATGGTGGCCGGGCTGAAGCTGATGTGGCCTTTTGTCGGCGAGCTGTTCGAGGATGATGCCTTGACGGCCAGGCTCGGCGATGCCGGCGTCGCGCCCTCCAGCCTGAAAGCGGAATTTGACCGGGCCACGGCGGAGGTCCTGGACGAGGCTGAACTGGACGTCTCCGCCTACCCCATGGCCACGGGCGGTGGCCGGCAAGGCCGCCATTCCGAGCACCTGGGATTCGTGTTGGCCGAGCTGCAGGTGCTGGCGCGCGAATTCCCCGGGGCAAGCTGGTGATCGCCGTGGACACCCTCTCGCCAACTTTCCGCTCAAAAACTGCGCAGCAGGCCGCGTGGGACATTGCTGCCCGCGTCTGCGACCCCGAAATCCCCGTGCTGACCATCGCCGACCTTGGCATCCTGCGCGCCGTTGACGTGCACGACGCCGGCGGGCCGGGCACCGCTGCCGGCAAGCCTTTTGTCCGGGTCACCATCACGCCCACCTACTCCGGCTGCCCGGCCATGGACGCCATCCGTGACGACCTTGCCACTGTCTTCGCCGCCGAAGGCTACCCCCAGGTGGAAGTGCTCACCGTGCTTGCCCCAGCCTGGACCACCGACTGGATGAGTGCCGAGGGCCGGACCAAGCTGGAACAGTACGGTATCGCGGCACCCAGCGGGCACTCCGGTGCGGGCGGCCACAGCGGCCCGGTCCGGCTGTCCCTGCAGGTGAAATGCCCGCAGTGCAGTTCCCTGAACACCAAGGAATTGACCCGTTTCGGCTCCACCTCCTGCAAGGCGCTGTATGTCTGCCAGGACTGCAAGGAACCCTTCGACTACTTCAAGGTGCTGTGATGACCGTCCCCGTTGATGCCGCCGCCCGGCGCAAAACCTCCTTCCACGAGCTGACGGTGGCCCAGGTGCGCCGGCTCACCGACGACGCCATCGAGGTCACCTTCGCCGTGCCGGCCGACCTCGCCGGCTACTACGACTACCTGCCCGGCCAGTATGTGGCCCTGCGAGTCCACATGCCGGATGCTGCAGGGGTGGAACGGGAGCTGCGCCGCAGCTACTCCATCTGCGCGGTCCCCACCCAGTTCGACGACGGCAGCTCCGAAATCAAGGTGGCCATCAAACGCGACCTTGGCGGGGAATTCTCCACCTGGGCCAACGCGGAACTCGCCCCTGGAGCCGTCATGGAGGTCATGAGCCCCATGGGCGCGTTCATCTCCAAACACGGGGGCGCCAACCATGACGGCGCCGTCTCCAACGTGCTCAATAGCATGAACCACCCGGAAGACTTGGCCCGCACGGCTGGAACGTATGTCGCCATAGCGGCAGGCTCCGGCATCACGCCCGTCATGGCCCTGGCCCGGTCGCTGCTGTCCGGGGACCCGGAGACCCGCTTTGACCTGGTGTACGCCAACAAGGCCACCATGGACATCATGTTCCTGGAGGAACTGGCGGACCTGAAGGACAGGTACCCGCAGCGGTTCGCCCTCCACCACGTTCTGTCCCGCGAACAACGCATCGCCCCCGTGATGAGCGGCCGTCTCGACGCCGCGAAACTGGAGTCACTGCTGGGCACGGCCATCCACGCCGACGACGTCGATGAGTGGTTCCTCTGCGGCCCGTTCGAGCTGGTCCAACTGTGCCGCGACGTCCTCGCCGCCCGCGGTGTGCCCAAGGCGCGGGTCCGCTTTGAACTGTTCACCACAGGCCGTCCTGACCGCCCCGAAGGGCAGGCCGGCCGTCCCGTCCTGGTGGACGAATCTGCGGAAACGTACAAGATCACCTTTACCCTGGACGGGCTCAAGGCCGACATCCTCAGCCCTACCCACGCCCGGGAATCCATTCTCAATGCCGCGCTGCGGGTCCGGCCGGACGTGCCGTTCGCCTGCGCCGGCGGCGTCTGTGGCACCTGCCGGGCCAAGCTGGTCTCCGGCACAGTGGACATGGAGGAAAACTACGCCCTCGAGCCCGAGGAAGTCGACGCCGGCTACGTCCTCACCTGCCAGTCCCGCCCCACCACGGCCGAAGTCACGGTTGACTACGACGGCTGACGCCTTCGGTGGTCTCGGTGGTCGAGCTTGCCGACACCACGGCGGCGGTGCCGGCGGGTTCGACGGTGCAGCTCCTGCGGCCAGTACGGTCAGGAACCCGCAGGAGCTGCACCGCCGATTCGGAACTGGTGGCTTATCCCACAGGAGCTGCACCACCGACCAAGTCCGCACAGTTACTCGGCTGCGCGAGCCGGTGTGAACCTCGATGAATTCGACAGGCGCAATCGCCGGCGGGCGTACGCTGTTCCCATCCAACTAAGGAGCCCACATGATTGAGCTTTCCATTGCCGACGGCGTTGCCGAGGTTGTCCTGAATGCCCCCGGCAAACTGAACGCCCTGGACGAGGCCGGTCTCCGGGAGCTCGATGGCGCGTACGACGACGCCGCTGCCGCCGTTGCGGCGGGCACCGTCCGGGCGCTGCTCCTGCGGGGTGTGGGGCGGGCGTTTTGTGCCGGCCGCGACATTGCCGGGGTGGACGGCGCCAACGACGACGCCGCCAACTATCTCGAGGGGCTGCTGACCCCGCTGCTGCGCAAGATGAGCGCATTCCCAGCTCCCACGTTCGCCGCCGCGCAGGGCGCCTGCCTGGGCGTGGGACTGGGCCTGCTGATCGCAACCGACGTGGTCTACGTGGCCGACAATGCAAAGATCGGTTCCCCGTTCGGCAACCTTGGGGCCACGCTGGATTCCGGTGGCCACTGGCTGTTCACCGAACGGCTCGGCGCCCACCGCACCCTGGATTTGATCTACTCGTCCGAGCTCATGAGCGGCGCCGACGCCGTGGCGGCCGGGCTCTTCAGCCGGGCCAAGCCTGCGGATGAGCTGTTGGACTTTACCCGTGCCGCCGCAGCCAGGGCCGCCACCGGTCCCACCACGGCATTCAACGCCAGCAAAACCCTGGTGGCGCAAATCCGGGACCAGCGGCTGGGACTGTGGGACGCCGTCGTGCTTGAAAATGCGGCGCAGGTGGCGTTGTCGAAAACGGCCGACTATGCCGAGGGCTTTGCCGCGTTCACCGCGAAGCGGAAACCGGACTTTACGGGGCGGTAGGGCGCCGGCCAGACCGTGGCACGAACGCCCAAGCCACGGTCAAAATGCCCAGCAATGCGAGGATGTAGCCCTCTCCCGGGATGTCCAGGGCGCGCAGGGCAATCGCCACGGCCACGAACGGCAGCGCCGCCCACTTCAGCGGCTTGAACTGCAGCCGGCTGCCCCAGCCAAACAGCATGACGGCAAAGTACAGGCTCAGCTCAAAGCGGGCCGACCAGTCGATGAAGAAGAAGATGATGGCCAGGATGAACATCAGTCCAGCGGCCGTGATGGTTTGGCGGCGGGCGTCGGTGCGCCCCGTGCGCTGGGTCAAACTCAAAGGTATCCACACCACAGCGGCGCACAGGGCCGGGATCAGCGGCGTCGCAACGAACAAGCCCATGGTGGTGGTGGCGGGGTTGTCCGCGCCGAGGAACAGCATTACCGCGGACAGCAACGCTCCCAGGCCGGCCGAGGCAAAGACCAGCTTGTTCACGGCCGGCGCCTCCTGCACGGCAACGGCAGTCTCGGCGGCTTCGGCCCTGACGGTGTGATGACTCTTCATGATCCAATACTCGCAGCTTAAAGGGGTGCACGATCCCGGAGGGGTCAGTTCAGGGGCCGCGTGCCCTCCGGCAGGGCGCCGTCGTTCATGAGCACGGTGGCGGCGTCGGCAATCGCCGTCATGGCCACACGCTGGATCCACGGGCCGTAGGAAATTCGGGCCACCCCCAGCTCCTGAAGCTTCGACGGCGACAACGAGCCCGGCACATTGATAACACTGACCTTGCCCCAACCGATGCCCGCCACCAGGGCTTTCACCGTGGATTCGTCCAACTTGCCCGGGACAAAGATGCAGGTGGCGCCGACCTCCAGATAGGCGCGGCCGCGTTCGACGGCGGCCTCCAGCACTTCCCGTGGGTCCCGGTCCGCGCCGCGCAGGAATGCATCGGTGCGGGCGTTCAGCACGAAGTCGATGCCCTCGGCGGCACCGGCGTCGGCTGCCTGCTTCATTTGCGCCACGGCTTGGGAGAGCGGGCGCATCTGGTCCTCGATGTTGGCGCCCACGATGCCGACGCCGACGGCCTTGCGAATGGTTTCACCCGGGTTGCCGTAACCGGCCTCCAGGTCCGCCGTGACGGGCAGGTCCGTGGCGGCCGCTATCCTGCCCACCGCCTCGATCATGGTGGCGACGGGAATGTGTTCGCCGTCCTCATAACCGTAGGAGGCCGCAATGGAATGGCTGGCCGTGGCGAGTGCCTTGGTGCCGGGCACATCCGAGATGACCTGCGTGCTGATCACATCCCACACATTGGCCAGTTGCAGGATTTCCGGGGCCTGGTGGAGCCGGAGCAATTCGGTGGCTTTGCTAGCAGTGCTCATGCCCGCAAGCGTAGCCCCACGCCCGCCCGATATCCACCGCCCGCGCACGATGGGAATCGCGTCCGTCACCGGGTGTCCAGGTCCTCGAAGATCAAGAACGTCTGGGTGTCCAGCACGCCGGCCATGGATTGCAGCTGGTCGAAGATGACCCGGCGCAGTCCCGTGTTGTCCTCGGCCCGGACCAACAAGATGACGTCAAAGTCGCCGCCGACCAGGGCGATGTGTTGGACCTCCGGGATGGCCCGCAGCTCCTCGCGCAGCTCCCGCCACGAATGCTGGCTGACCTTCAACGTCACGTAGGCCGAGGATTTCAGTCCGGCCTTCACGGGGTCCACGAGCGCCGTGAACTTGGTGAGCACCCCGGTTGAGGTGAGTCGCGAGATCCGTGCATAGGCGTGTGCCCGGGAGATGTGCACATTCTCGGCCACGGTGGTCACCGACAACCGCCCGTCCCGGGTCAGCTCGGCGATGATCTTGCGGTCCACCTCGTCCAGGGCGACGGGGGCGTTCTCCGGCATGGGGCTCCTTGAGTCGGCGGATGTCACGGCTGGGCGCGGTGCGGACCGGCACCGAACAAGGCGTATTCGTAACGCCCGTCACATCGCGGTTATGTCTTTCAGAATACGGCCATGGATCGCAATCTTCCACAGTTTCGCAAACATATGGCGACAAAACGGAAATGGATTCAATACTGGAAGGACGGAACATCTTTACACGCACGCCCGTCATTTCCCCGAAACCCGGGGAGCGGATGTGGCGTGCAACTCCACGGGAGGAGTGGGAATTCAATGACGAACCACCCGGAATTCATGGATTACGGCGGCAATGCCGGCCGCACGGAGGGCTACCTCCTGCCCTCCACCGAGCCCGTCCAGCTGATCGCCCCGGACGGCACCGCCACGGCGAACACGGCCTACAAGGAGCCCTATGTGCTCCCTGACGCGGAGACGCTCATGGACGGGTATGAACGCCTGGTGGTGGGCCGGCGCGTCAACGAGCAGGCCAACGCGCTGGTGCGGCAGGGGCGGATGGCGGTGTACCCGTCGTCGAACGGGCAGGAGGCATGCCAGGTGGCGGCGGACATGTGCCTGCGCCCCAGCGACTGGCTCTTTCCCACCTACCGCGACACCGTGGCCGTGCTGGGCCGCGGTGTGGATCCGCTGGAAGCTTTTGAATCGCTGCGCGGCGACTGGCACAGCGGCTTCGACCCGCACCAGTACAACACCGGTTTGCCCACCACGCCCCTGGCCACCCAGCTGCTGCACGCCGTCGGCGTTGCCCATGCCGCCAAGCTGCGCGGCGAGGACACCGTGGTGCTGGCCCTGTGCGGCGACGGCGCCAGCAGCGAGGGCGACTTCCACGAGGCACTGAACTTTGCCGCCGTCTTCCACGTCCCGGTGGTGTTCCTGATCCAAAACAACCAGTACGCCATCTCCGTCCCGCTCATCCACCAGTCGGTGGCGCCGTCGCTGGCCCACAAGGCCGTGGGCTACGGCATGCCCGGCGAGCGCGTGGACGGCAACGACC
>JBAUMA010000158.1:0-17268 GCA_049578485.1 Specibacter sp. | reverse complement strand
CCACACGTGAGGCGGCTCCGCGGAGTCGAGCACGAGCCCTGTTTCTTCTCCAAGCTCACGCCTGAGCGCCTCATGGGGAGATTCGCCGGGTTCAATGCCCCCGCCGGGTCCTGCCCAGACAAAGCCACCGTTGATCCTGTGCCGTCCTAGAAGCAGCTCGAGATCCGGTGTGATGACTAGGGCTCTTACCGAGTGGCGCCAACGCAAACCGTCCATCGACCCAGCCTATGGGTTGATGCAGTTCGCCTGACTGGTAGCGCCTCTCTTGACGACGTCGTTTCCTCCGACGACTGCGATCGGCAATTCACGACTGCGGGTTTGGCCCCAGTGCCGCGGGTGTGGACGGGCGCAATCCACGAAGTGGCATGATGGGTTTAACTGCTGCACTTGGAGATTAGATGCCAACGTTCCGCCACACCACCGCCCTGCCGTTTCCCCGCGCCGACGTTTTCACGTGGTTTACCCGGCCCGGAGCCTTGGCAAGGCTCACGCCGTCGTTCTTTGGGACCGTGCTCGCGGAGCCCAGCGACGGCATCAATCCGGGGTCGACGGCGGCCTTGGGCGTGGGCGCGCCCGGAGGGTTCGGGATGTGGCTCGGCGCCGCCTCCGGCACGGTCCAGGGCTTGTTGCCCGAGCGCCTGCGAGGCCTGAACGCCGTGCGGCCACAGTTGCGCTGGGATGCCCTGCACACGGAACTGGTGCCTGGGGAACGTTTTACCGACGTGATGACCAATGGTCCGGTG
The DNA here is from genome assembly GCA_049578485.1 of Specibacter sp. Classification (GTDB taxonomy): domain Bacteria; phylum Actinomycetota; class Actinomycetes; order Actinomycetales; family Micrococcaceae; genus Specibacter. The sequence goes on along the minus strand of JBAUMA010000158.1, from coordinate 16,525 downwards.
ACCAGTTGGACGCACCGGCACGATTTTGCCGACGGTCCGGTGCCAGGCAGCACGGTCATGACGGACACCGTCAGCTATGAAATCCCGCCCGTGCCGCCCACCGGCTGGGTGGGGAAGCGCTTCGAGGAAGAGCTGGAGCGGATGTTCAAGTTCCGTGGCCGGCAACTTGAGGGTGACTTGGCCTTCCATCGGGATCATCCGGGCAGGCAGCTGACCATCGCCGTCACGGGTGCTTCGGGCATGATCGGAGCCCAGGTGTGCGCATTGCTGTCGGGCGGCGGACACCGGGTGGTGCCATTGGTGCGCAGGCCGCCGCGCAACGCCAGTGAGATCTTCTGGGACCCCGCCACGGGGACCCTGGACGCACAGTCGCTGGCCGGGTGCGATGCTGTAGTGAACTTGGCCGGGCGGAGTATTGGCGGCCGTTTCACCACGAAGACCAAAGATGAGATCTACCGCAGCCGCATTCTGGGCACGGCGTTATTGAGCGGGAAGCTGGCGCAACTGGCCTCCGACGGCGTTGCCCGCACCTTGGTCAGTGCCTCCGCCGTGGGCTACTACGGCGCCGCGCCACACGATGCATCCGTGCACCACGGTCAACGGGACTCGCGGGCGCTCGTGGAGGACGACCCGGCGGGAACGGACTTTTTGGCACAAGTGTGCCGCGACTGGGAAGCTGCTTGCCGGCCCGCGGAAGACGCCGGGTTACGGGTGGTCAATGTTCGGACAGGAGTGGTGCAGTCCGCGGCCGGTGGCGTGCTGCAACGGCTGCTGCCGTTGTACCTGGCCGGCGTGGGCGGGCCGCTCGGCAAGGATGCGTGGCAAAGCTGGATAGGCATTGACGACATCGCGGGAATCTACGCCCACGCAGTGCTCTCGTCCACCCTTTCCGGGCCCGTCAATGGCGTGGCCCCTCATCCTGTCACGGCCGAACAATATGCGCACACCCTCGGATCGGTGCTGCACCGGCCCGCCGCCGTCAAGGTCCCCGCGCTCGGCCCGAGGCTGCTCCTGGGGAAGCAGGGGGCCGCGGAACTGGCGCTCGCTGACCAGCGGGTGTCCTCCGCCAAAGTGGAGGCCGACGGGTACACATTCCGGCATGAATCCCTGGATGCTGCGCTGCGGCATATTTTGGGGGCCTGAGGAAAATTTTCGATCGTTTCACTGTCGCTCGGGATTACTGCGGCGGCTGGATCGGGGGCCTGGCAGCGGAGGGACCGCAGAGACGTAGCTGTGCCCGGTGGGCGTCGTGATGCTCGTCCGGGGGCCGTCCGGGCCGTTGGGCGGGTGCGTGGTGGTCCAGCCGGGGGCTTCCTTGGCCAGGTTGCAGGCGGTACACAGCCCCTGCCCATTGGCAATGGTGGTCTGTCCGCCCGCTGCCCACGACTTGATGTGGTCATATTCGCGGATGGGTGCACCGCAATATGGTGTGGTGCAGCTTTGGTCGCGCAGGCGGAGGAACTCTTTCATGCCCTCGGGGAACAGCCGCCCCCTCGACTCCATGGCCACCAGCATGTTGGTTTCCGGATGGGTGAACAGGCGTTTCAGCCAGACCCTGGGCGAGAATCCGTTGCGGGTGCCATCCGCATCACCCCCTGTGGGGCCGTCGGCGGGACTCCTATGGATCATGGCACGGGCTGTTGGTGCCGGGATGGGCTCGTGGCCGACGAGGATGGCGGGATCGTCGGCGCCCTCGAAGAGTGCGCGGTCGGTCATGATCAGTTCCAGCGCGATGTCCGGCTCGTTGACGGAGGTGCAAAGGGCTGCGAGCCGGGGTGCTTGTGACCCAACGGTCGGGGTCCGGGACTCATTGGGACATTCATTGGCTGCAGGTGTGCCGCGGTGGTCGCCGGCACCTTCGTCGCACGGCGTGTGCTGGATGAGCCGGTGCATGAGGGCATCGGCCATGATTTGTCCCTTCCCGCGGCGGTCTCCTCCAGCTTTTGCCGTGTCGGCGACATGGGTCAGGATGTGCTGGATCCGAACACCTTGCTTCAGCGGGATCAGGGCCGTCAGTAGGGTCATTCCGTCCGCAGCGGGGCGCAGTGAGACATAACGTTCCGATTCGGCCTTGGCATAGCGTTTGGCCATGGCAGCGGCGTCCAAGGCGCAGGCGGCTTTTCGTGCCGCGGCCGCCAGTTGCCGGTTTCCCATGAGGGCGGCCTTCTCCGCGTCTGCGCAGATCAACGCGTCAACGGCGGCGCGATTCTGTGGGTTGAGGCAGGCGGTTTCCCGGGCCATGATGGAGGCTCGATACTCGCTGAGGTTTCCTGTGATGAAGGCGTTCATGGTGTGTGGCATTTCGCGCACCAGGACCTGGGCGAGCTCGCAGAGTTGACGGCCGCGGTGCGGGGACTCATGCCGTGCCAGGGCGATTTGCTCCGCGACGCCCCTGCCTAGATTCTCGGGTGGAATTCCGGCGCGTGCCTGGGACAGGCGCTGCTGCGCTGTGAACACGGCCTCTGCGTGGGCCTGCACGGCTGCGGCTGCATTCTTTAGCCTCTCCAGTTGGTCGATCACATCGACCAACGCGGCACCGTCAACCAGGTCCACCACGGCGGGGTCAAGGCCGGTGGGGCCGATCCCGGCATCGCCCGCGCCCCCAATGTCCGCGCCGTCCACACACCCGCCGCCACGTGTGCCGCCGAGGGAAAGAACCACCCCGGTCGCTGCGACGGCTTGTTCCTTCGACCTCGTTGCCGCTACCTTCGCTGCGGACGCAAACTGGGCCAGGTCCGCCAGGTTACCCGCCGCATCGGTGCGGTTCCGGGCCCGGATGGCGAGTTCATGGGCGAGTGCCGCGTCGAGTTGGGCCAGCACTACCGGATCAAACGCACCCGCGCACTGCTCCAGGAGGGCCGTGGACCCTTCGATCAACACGGCACAGCCGGCGGCGGTTGACACCGACGCCGCCTGGCCCTGCAATTGCGAACCTTCGCCCGCTCCGGAAGTACTTGCCCCTGCCCGGCCCGCTCCACTTTCGACGGCGGTTCCGGGCCCGCTTGGAATGCCGCGGGGCGCAGCAGGGGCTGCTCGGTTGCCGGAACCCCGTCCCGACCACTCCGGTGCCGCCATAGTGCCCACCCGCCCTGAATATCCACTGGATCTTCAGGGAGAATTCTTGTTCGGCAACCCTGCGATCCCTTGCTACCCCAATTTTGAATCACGGCACCGACGCGCAGGCAACAAAAAGCCCTCCAATGCAAAATCTGTGGACAACTATTTTCCGGTACAGTCATCCCTCCACAAGGGCGGGAAGAGGAGCCCCGAAAAGCACTAACCCACTGTGTCGGTGACCATGGTCGCAGCGGCGGGCTCCGGCGTCGTCCATCGGGAACGCAAGCCCAGAACCACCATGGGGACCAGGACGGCCAACGCCAGCATGTTGACCCAGAAGAACCCTCCGGTGGCCAGGACCGGGCCGGCGAGGGCTGCCATCGCAGCGGCACCGAAGTTCATGAGCATGTCGGTGGCGCCCTGCAGCGGCACGCGGATTTCCTCCGGAGCGGAGGCGCTGAGCAGGGACGAGCCGCCGATCAGGCATGCCGACCAGCCCAGGCCCAGCATGGTGAGCGCGATCGACATCAGGACGGCGTTGCTGCTGTCGGCAACCAGCGCGCCAAGGGTGATGGCCGCCAGGAAGATGCCGCAGCCGAACATGACAACGCGGGCAGCGCCCACCTTGTCCACGAGCCAACCAAACACCGGACTTGCCGCGTACATGCCCAGAATGTGCAGGCTGATCACCAGGCCGATGATCTCCAGCGAGTGCCCGTGGCTGTTCATGGATACGGGGGTCATGACCATCACGCCGACCATGATCATGTGCCCGCCGGTGACCGCCGCCAGGGCAAAGAGGGACCGCGGATTGCGTGCGGCGATCCGCAACGCCGCCCAGGTGCCGTGGCGTTTGTCCCGCCGCCCAGGCGCGACGCCGGTGGGCCGGGCGCCGTCGCCATCCTCCACCGGGTGAGGTGCTCCGGAACGTTTCGGGGCACCCAGGAAGAACGTGGCCAAGACCAGTGCGGCGGTGATGAACGCGACGAGCGAAAACAGGAATGGCCCGGCCAGCGGGACCATGCCCAGCTTGATCCCCAGCAAGCGGCCGGGCCCGGACAAATTGGGACCGGCGACCGAACCGATGGTCGTGGCCCAAATGACGATCGCCATGGCCCTGCCCGACTTTTCCGGAGCTGCCCCATCCACTGCCGCATACCTGGCCTGCAACCCGGCCGCGCTCGCCGAGCCAAAGAACAGCATGCCCACCGCCATGAGCCAGAACTGGCCAAAGGAGGCGGCCAGCAGCACCAAGATTGCCCCGGCCGCGCCCAGGGCGAAGCCGGTGCTCAGCGCCCATCGCCTGCCCCCGCGGACCGCCAGCTTGGCCAGCGGCACCGCAACCAGCCCGGCACCCAAGGTGGAGGCAGTCTGCACAAAGCCGGATGCCGCCGTCGTCCCGGCCAACTCGGCGGCAAGGATGCCGCCCACGGAAATCCCCGATGCCACGCCAACGCCGGAGAGCAACTGGCCAATCACCAGCACCAACTGGTTGTGGCGTTGGCGTGATTGCTGGGCGGTTGGCACGGTGGCGGCGTTGGTCATTGACGAATTCTAGCGGGGGCGATGCCGGTGGCGGCTCCGTTGCCGGCGCGGAAACCTTCTCTAGTAGGGGGTTTTGTCCGTCGTGGTGCGCCATTCCTGGAATGGGTCCACGGCGGTTCCCGTTTCCGGATCCACTTTTGCCACGGGCATGAGCTTGCGGTCATTTGCCGCGTCAAAATATTCGTAAAACAATGCATCGTCAAAACCGGCGTCGGCCGCGTCATGGCGGTCAGCGGCAAAGTACACGTTTCCGATGCGGGCCCAAAGGGCGGATGCCAGGCACATGGGGCACGGTTCGCAGCTGGTGTAAAGCGTGGCACCGGACAAATCGAATTCGCCCACACCTTGGCAGGCGTTGCGGATGGCCGTGACTTCGGCGTGTGCCGTGGGGTCGAGGTTCGCGCTGACGCGGTTCACGCCCGCGAATTCACGGCCATCGGCGGTGACGACGATCGCGCCAAAGGGTCCTCCGGCGTTGCGTACGTTCTGCGTGGCCAACTTCACCGCCTTCGCCAGGTAGTGGGCGGGCTGTTGGGATTTGTCCATGGAACACTTCCTTGGGTTTGCGGGCACCGTGAAGCTATTGACGGCGCCAATTGTTGGACGTAATCTTTCATAATCCAAAAAATATATTTCAAATTGCGGAAAAGACGGAAAAATGTGGTGACGCGGCCAGTTGCGCCACCATAAAGCATCCGTAGCGCAGGATTGGGTACACGGGTTAGTCTCGCACGAACCACATAAAACCCTTGAAGCTTTAATTGCGACGTCGAAGAAGCCGGAGCACCACCATGAATACACCCGAGCCCTCATCGGGCGCAGAGCCGACCTTCACCATCAATGGTGCCCAGCGTCGGTTTGGCCCCGCGGCCTCCCACGCGACCGCCCTTGACTGGCTGCGGGAAAACCGCCTGACGGGTGCCAAGGAGGGGTGTGCCGAAGGCGAATGCGGCGCCTGCGCGGTGCTTATCGCCCAGACGGACCGGGAAGGCGGGACAAGCTGGACTGCCGTCAATTCGTGCCTGCTGCCCATGGCGGCCTTGGACGGCCAGGAGATCGTGACGAGTGAAGGGTTGGGAACTCCCGAGAAACTGCATCCGGTCCAGGAAGCCATGGCTTCGGGCGGCGGTTCCCAATGCGGCTACTGCACCCCGGGATTTGTCTGCAGCATGGCCGGCGAATTTTACCGCAAGGACCGCGAACCCCAGCCCGCCGAACAGCCCGAGTGCAGCCACGGGGAACTCGGGCCCAACGGATTCGACCTCCATGCGCTCAGCGGCAACCTCTGCCGGTGCACGGGGTACCGCCCCATCCGCGACGCCGCCTACTCGTTGGGGCAACCGTCCGAGGATGCACTGTCCCAGCGCCGCAGCGGGCCCGCCCCCAAGTACCGCACGACGGCGCTCACACGGGACGATGGCCGGTTTATCCGGGCCACAACCCTCGCCCAGGCAACCGGGCTGCTGGCCGACAACCCCGAGGCAATCCTTGTTGCAGGAAGCACCGACTGGGGCGTGGACGTCAACCTCCGCGCCCGCAGGGCTCCGCTGGTGGTCGCCATTGACCGAATTCCCGAGCTGGATTCCATTGACATCAGGGACGACTGGATCCAGATTGGCGCCGTCGTGCCGCTGTCCGAGATTGAGCGGGTCCTCGATGGAAAAGTCCCCCTGCTCGCGCAGCTCATCCCACAGTTCGCCTCGCGCCTGATTCGCAACCGGGCCACCCTGGGTGGAAACCTCGGCACGGGATCTCCCATCGGCGATGCTCCACCGGCGCTGCTCGCCCTCGAGGCACACATCGTCCTGGCCTCCGCCACGGGGGAGCGGGTGCTGCCCCTGGCCGACTACTTCACGGGGTACCGGGCCACGCCGAAGCAACCGGGCGAGATCATCAAGGCAGTCCGCATCCCGCTGCCGTTGTCGAATCTGGCAGCCTTCCACAAGATCGCCAAGCGCCGCTTCGACGACATCTCCAGCGCGGCCATTGCGTTCAGCCTGAACATTGACGACCACGTGATTACAAGGGCCCGGATCGGCCTCGGCGGCGTGGCTGCCACCCCGCTGCGCGCCTACACCACGGAAGCCGCCCTCACCGGGCAGCCGTGGAACAGCGACACCATCAAACGCGCCGCCGCGGTCCTGGGCGGGGAAGGCACGCCCCTGAGCGACCACCGTGCCAGCTCCGGGTACCGTTCCATCATGCTGTCCAACGCCCTGCTCAAACTCTACGAACAAGACAATCTCCTTGAGGAGGCCACCTCATGAGCGAACTTTCACGCCGCCCTGCAGCGCCCGTCGTGGGCGAATCGATCCCCCATGAGAGCGCCCGCCTGCATGTCACGGGAACTGCCCTCTACACGGATGACCTTGCCCAGCGAACGCCGGGAACACTCACCGCGTGGCCCGTGCAATCACCCCATGCCCATGCACGCGTCCGCTCCATGGATACCACACCGGCACTGGCGATTCCCGGCGTCGTGCGGGTCTTGACGGCCGACGACGTCCCGGGCGTCAACGACTGCGGCATCAAGCACGACGAACCGCTGTTTCCGTCCGAGGCCATGTACCACGGGCACGCCCTGGCCTGGGTGCTTGGCGAGGACCAGGACGCGGCCCGGGCAGGTGCGGCCGCCGTCGTCGTCGACTATGAGCCCCTGCCTTCGATCGTGTCGGTGGCACAGGCCATCAAGGCAAACTCGTTCCAGGGCATGACGAGGACGGTCAGCCGCGGGGACGCCGACGCCGGCCTGGCCACGGCCGAGACGGTGGTCACCGGCGTCACCGAATTTTCCGGTCAGGAGCATTTCTACCTGGAAACCCAGGCAGCATTCGCCACGGTGGACGAGGGCGGGCAGATCTTCGTCCAAAGCAGCACCCAGCACCCGTCCGAGGCCCAGGAAATCATTGCGCATGTGTTGAACCGGCCCAACCATGAGATCACCGTCCAGAGCCTGCGCATGGGCGGCGGCTTCGGCGGCAAGGAGATGCAGTCCCACGGCTTCGCCTCGATCGCAGCCATTGGCACCTTGCTCACCGGACGCCCCGTGCGGGTCCGTCTCAACCGGACGCTCGACATGACCATGACGGGCAAGCGCCACGGCTTCCACACCTCCTGGGAGGCAGGGTTCTCCTCCGACGGAAAACTGCTGGCGCTCAAAGCCGTGCTCACGGCCGACGGCGGCTGGTGCCTTGACATGTCCGAAGCCGTGCTGGCCCGGGCCCTGTGCCACGTGGACAACAATTACTTCATCCCCAATGTGCACGTCGACGGCCGGGTGGCCAAGTCCAACAAGACCTCCCAGACAGCTTTCCGCGGCTTTGGCGGACCGCAGGGCATGCTCATGATCGAGGACATCATGGGACGCAGCGCACCCCTGCTGGGGCTGGCCCCCGAGGAACTGCGGCGCAAGAACTTTTACCGCGACGGCGACGCCACCCCGTATGGGATGCCCGTGCGGCACGCCGAACGCGTAGCGACGATGTGGGAGCAGGTGCTCGAGCGCAGCGACTATGCCGAACGCCGGAAGGCCGTCGACGCCTTCAACGCGGCCAACCCGCACCGGAAGCGCGGCCTGGCCGTCACCCCGGTGAAATTTGGCATCTCGTTCAACCTGGTGGCCTTCAACCAGGCAGGGGCGCTGGTTCACGTCTACAAGGACGGTTCGGTGCTGATCAGCCACGGCGGCACGGAGATGGGCCAGGGGCTGCACACCAAAATGCTGCAGGTTGCCGCCACGGCCCTTGGCATACCGCTCTCAAGCGTTCGCTTGGCCCCGACCCGCACCGACAAGGTGCCCAACACCTCGGCCACGGCAGCCAGTTCGGGCACCGACCTCAATGGTGGCGCCGTCAAAAACGCGTGTGAGCAGATCATCGGGCGGATCGTGGCCGTGGCCGGCGGCATGCTCGGCGTCTCCGGCAGCGACGTGCGGTTCGCCAACGGAGTGGTGACGGGCCTGGGCGTCCGCGACAAGAGTTTCACCTTTGCCGAGGTCGTCATGAAGTCCTATATGCAGCGGGTGCAGCTCTGGGCGGCGGGCTACTACCGCACCGAAGGCCTGCACTGGAATCCCGAGATCATGCAGGGCGAGCCCTTCAAGTACTTTGCCGGTGGCGTGTCCGTGACTGAGATGGAAGTGGACGGGTTTACCGGCGCTTACACAAGCCGCCGGGTGGATATTGTGCATGACGCCGGGGATTCGCTGTCCCCCATGATCGACGTCGGACAGATCGAGGGTGGGTACGTCCAGGGCGTGGGCTGGCTGACCCTGGAGGACCTGCGGTGGGACGAAAGCGATGGACCCAACAGGGGGCGGCTGCTGACCCAGTCGGCCAGCACCTACAAGCTCCCCAGCTTCTCGGAGATGCCCGAGGAGTTCAACGTCCACCTGATGGAGCACGCCGAGGAGGAGGGCGTCGTCTACGGGTCAAAGGCAGTGGGTGAACCGCCGCTCATGCTGGCCTTCAGCGCCCGTGAGGCACTGCGTGACGCCGTCGCGGCCTTTGGGCCGGGGAACCGCAGCGTCATCCTGGCCTCGCCGGCAACACCGGAGGCGGTTTTCTGGGCCATCCAGGAGTCCTGCGGGGCCGCTGAGACCTCAGCGCCCGAGGTTGACCAGGCGGTTCCGGCAGCCGAACCCGCAACGGCGGGTTCCTAGGGGCCCGCGTGGACTGGCTGGAAGCTGTTGTGCAGCTGCGCGGGCGGAACGAAACGGGCGTCCTCGCCACCCTCGCACAGGTGCGCGGCCATTCCCCGCGCGATGCCGGGGCCAAGATGGTGGTTTCGGCGCGGGAGATGTGGGGGACGATTGGCGGAGGGAACTTTGAGGCCAGCGTCATCGACCGGGCCCGCGAACTCATCGCGCTGGGCGGCGCCGGTTCCGAAATGATGACGTTCGCCCTCAACGACAAGGCGGCGGCCACCCACGGGGTGCAATGCTGCGGGGGAGAGGTGAATGTGCTGCTTGAAGTTTTGGGCCCGAGGCGGACCGTTGCGATCTTTGGGATGGGCCATGTGGGCTATGAAATCGCCCACGTCCTGGCCCGGCAGCCGCTGAACCTGGTGCTGGTCGACTCTCGCCGGGACGAGTTGTCCGCAGACCGCATCAGCCCCCTGACGGGAGGCCCGGCAAGCGTCACCGTCCGCCACGAACCAGCTCCCGAGATTGTCCTGCGGGACTTGCCGGCCGGCGCTACGGTCCTGGTGCTCACGCACGACCACTCGGAGGACCTGCTGCTCTGCGAAGCCGCGCTGCGGGCCGAGCCCTTCTACATAGGACTCATCGGCTCCCACAGCAAATGGGTGCGATTTCGAAAAAGGCTCCAGGATGAGGGCTACCCTGACAGTGAAATCGAGCGGATCACCTGCCCCATCGGCGACCCTGCCATTGCCGCCAAGGACCCCGCAAGCATTGCGGTCGGCGTAGTTTCCGACTTGCTGGTCCGCTGGGAAGCAGCGGCCAGGCGTCCCTGAGCCGTCAGTGCATCCGAGGCCGGCCGGGCTGCGCAAGTGCGGCAGCCGCCGTCGTGGTGACGGCGGTGGTCAACAGCTCAAGGGCTGTTGACTGTATTTTCCAGCGCTGCCAGTACAGCGGCACGGCAGTGACATGGCCGGGGACAAGTTCCACGAGTTGGCCGCTGCGCAGTCCGGCGTGGCAATGTTCCTCCGGCATCAGCCCCCAGCCCAGGCCGCATCGCACGGCTGCGGCAAATTGCACGGTGTCGGGAATGTAATGCTGGGGGCCGGCCAGCTTGTGGCCGGTGACCGCCTCGAAGTAGTTGCTTTGGAGGGTGTCCGAGCGGTCGAACTGGACCGCGGGAGCCGCGGCCAGCAGCCCGGCGGCGAACCCTTGGGGGAACCACCGGGCCACGAATTCGGTCGAGGCCACCGCCCGGTACTGCAGGGAACCCAGCTCTGCCACCGAACAGCCCTGGACCGCGTCCGGGGTGGCCGTGACGGCGGCCATGACCTCCCCCGAGCGCAGGAGCCCGGCCGAGTGGTGTTCGTCCTCGCGCAGCACCTCAAAGGTCAGGCCGGCGTCGGCGGGGACAGCCGCCAACGCCGCGACAAACCAGGTGGCCAGCGAATCGGCGTTGACCACGATCGGGATGGCCGAGCCGGGGGCCGCCAGCCCCAGCTCGGCGGCGGCATCGGCCTCCAACTGGCGCAGCTGACGGGCCAGCTTGTGCACCACCAGGCCGGCCGGGGTGGCGGTCACGGGGGTGGTGCGCTGCAGCAGGACCTGACCGGCGGCCTGCTCCATGGCCTTGATGCGTTGGGAAACGGCCGACGCCGTGACATGCAGCGCCCCGGCGGCTGCCTCGAAGGTGCCGTGGTCAAGCACGGCCAAAAACGTGCGGAGCTGCTCCGTCTGGAAATTCGTCATTAGATTTCCTTATGTATCAACAAAATAATTAGCTGTACGTCATGGCAACAGCCTAGTAGCTTCAATACTTGTGACTTCACTGGACATCTTCACGACAGCAGCCACCGGCCTTGGCGCCGGGCTGGCCCTCATCATCGCCATCGGCGCCCAAAACGCGTTTGTGCTGCGCCAAGGCATCCGCGGCGAGCATGTGGGGCTGGTGGTCCTGGTCTGCATGCTTAGCGACGCCATCCTCATTGGGGCAGGGATCTTCGGCATTGGCGAGGTGATCAAGGCCGTGCCGGCCGTGGTGGTGGTCATCAGGCTGGCGGGCGCCGCATTCCTGCTGGCCTACGCCGCGCTTGCGGCAAAGCGGGCGCTGCGTCCGGGCAGCCTCACGGAAGGCGCCCAACAGGGGTCATTGAGCGTGAAGGCCGTGCTGGTGACGGTGTTGACGCTGACCTGGCTCAACCCGCACGTCTACCTGGACACGGTGTTGCTGCTGGGCACGCTCGCGAACCAGCACGGAGATCTGCGGTGGTTCTTTGGCGCCGGCGCCATGCTGGGCAGCGTCATCTGGTTCTGTGCCCTGGGCTTTGGGGCCAGGCTCCTGCGCCCGGTTTTCGCCAAACCCGGGGCCTGGCGGGTGCTGGACGGGCTGATCGCGGTGGTCATGGCGTTGCTGGGCGTGAAGATGGCTCTCGGTGCCTGAGTCACGCCCGGCGCCTGAGCTAAATGAAGTCCATCTCCACCTGCAGGAACGCCTCGGCCGAGACAATGGCGGCGGCAAACGCCTCGGCCTCGGTGGGCGAGGTATTGGGGGATCGGGTGAACCATTCGTGGTTGTCCATGTGGACCTTCAGGAATCCGCCGCCGGGAGGGGCATAAAAGACGGCAAAACGCTGCACTGGCCATTCCGGCCCCGTCTCAATGGCCACCAGCAGGGCCGCGTTCAGCTCCCGGTTGTACCACTGGGCTATGGGCCGGCGGCGGTCCTGGTCAAACAGGCCGGCCGCGTACCGGGAGGCCCGCTGGGCGCCCATGTCGGCGCACAAGCGATCCCACCACAACGGCATGATGTCGGCGTCGTGGCGGATCCACAGTCCGGGCCCTGCCGGTTCGTCGTCGCGTGAGTCCACGATTTAATCTTAGCTATTGCCGGCCCAGTTGCCAGAGGCAAAACCGACGCTATTCGCAGGCGATTCCGTCGCCGTCGCGGTCAAGCTTGGAACTGTAGCCGGGCTGCCCCACCCGGATGGGTGCCGCGCCGGCCGCACGCACGGCGGTGCAGTTCTTGTAGTAGACATCGGAGACCGGAGCCGGTGCCTGGACGGCCGGGGCCGGTGCCTGGACGGCAGGGGCCTGTACCACGGGCGGCACGACCTTGGCAGGTGCAGGCTTCGGTGCGGGTGCCGGAACGGCTGCCTTGCTGGGCGCAATCTGGTTGGTTGGCACCAGCGCGCCGACGCAATCGGCCAGGACGCGAACCATGGCGTCGTGTTCGCCCTGGGTGACCCACAGGCTGTAGGTGGCCTTCACGGAAATCTGCCGGGCCACGTAGTCGCAGCGGTAGGCCTTGCTCGACGGCAGCCAGGTGGCGGCGTCGCCGTCGCTCTTTTGCTGGTTGGCGGGGCCGTCCACGGCCAGCAGGTTCAGGGGGTCGTTGGCCAAGGCGGTGCGTTTCTGGACGGAGAGCTTCTGGGCGCCCTTTTGCCAGGCGTCGCTCAGTGCCACGACGTGGTCAATCTGCACCGCGGAACTGGTGGTGGCGCCGCGCTGGAACGCGATGGTGGAGGCCGTGTAGGGATCAGCCAGAACGCCTGTGAGCACTATGCAGTTCCGGGTGCCCGGCTTGAACGTGGTGGCCGTGAGGTCCCGGTTGAGGATGTCATTGCGGGTGTCGCAGCCGTTGTGGTCCACATCCGCCCACGCCTGGCCAAATTCCGTGCGGCTGTATCCCGTCTTGGGGGCGCGGCCCTTGATGGGCAGGGTGCCCAGGATGTCCAGGGCCTTCGCCGCAAAGGCCGGCTGGACGCTGGAGGCCAGGTCGACGCCCGTCGCCTCGGGAGTGCCTTCCACGTCCACCGGTGCGGCGTCGAGCGCCGGCGTTGGCTCCGTTGACGGTGCTCCCTGGCTAGTGGCCGACGACGCCGGAGCGGCCGCGGGTGCCGGAGCGCCGCCGCACGCCGTGGTCACCAACAAAACGGAGGCAAGCACCGTGCCCATGATGAAGTCGGTGGGGCGGACGGAACGGGTGGTGCGGATCTTGCTCAAGGCAGCGCTCTTTCGTGGAATCGAACGGGGTGAACGTCCACCTTATCCCGGGTCTCGACCACCGGGTCTCGACATGGGTCCACGCCCGCGAGGGGCCCCGACCGAGGAACGAGGTAGGGGAGTGGGTGGGGATCGACCACCGGTCAGCCGGCCGTGACCTCGGCCAGGATGCGCCTCAGCATTTCCTCCCCGGCCAGGATGCCCCGCACCGAAGTGAGGCGCAGGTTTTCCGCCCGGTAGCCGGCGTCGTGTAGTTCACCGTGGGCCGGGCGGAAGGCGATGTCGGCGTGGGCCAGCATGTCCGCATCCAGCAGGGAGTCGCCGGCGGCAATGACCTTGCCTGCGCCGGTGCGGAGGGCCACCTCGGCCAGGGTGTCGCGTTTGTTGATGGGCACCGGCACGCAATACAGTTTGCGGCCCTGCACCGAGACGGTCCAGCCGGCGGCCGTGCAGAACGCCTCCAGCTCAACGAGGAACGCCTCGGGCATGGCCAGCCGGTCAATGATGGCGTACACAAACAGGTCTTCGGCCCGGCGGACCCGCAGGATCCAGCCCTCATGGGCCGGATCGCCCAGGTGCGCCTCAATGGTGGCCAGGGGCGTGCACTCGGCGGCGATGCGCTCCGTCAGGTGGCCCTGCCAGTGTGGGTCCGGCACGCCGTGGTGTAGCAGGACCCCGCCGTTGGAGGTGATGGCGTACTCCGGCACCGGGCCGGGCAGCTGCACGCGCTCGTACTGTGCCCTGGTCCGGGTGGTGACGGGCACGAACGTGGCGGCCACGGCCACCTTGCGCAGCAGTTCCTCCGCCGTCCGGGTCATGTACGACAACGGTGCGCCGTCGTACACCTCGGAGACCACCATGGGTGGGGCGTCCTTGTCCGCGCCCTCCAGCCAGAGGGCGTTCTTGGAATAGATCAGGGTCCTGTCAAGGTCGCAGGCCACGAGATAGGGAGTTTTCATGCGTTGTGCACCGCCTTGCCGTCGGCGCCCACGGCGCTCTTGTCGAAGAGAGGGTGGATCAGGCCAACGCAGCTGTAGGGCAGCCCTGGCACTTCCTCCACCGGGGTGCCGCGCTGTTCGGCCAGCAACAGTACATGGGCGACGTCGGCCCGGGCGTCGGGGTTCACCAGCACCTTCCAGGGGACCCTGCGCAACAGCACCCGGGTGGTCTCGCCCACGCCGGGCTTGACCAGGTTCACGTTGTTGATGCCATATTCGGCGCTGATCCGCTCCACGGCCCGCCAGCCCACCCAGCTGGGCGTGCGGTCGGCGCCGGCCAGGGCGGCAACATCCGTGGTGACCGCCCCGCGCACCGAGTCAAAGGTGGCGCAGATGGCGTCGAGGAAGTCGACTGAGACGTCGTTGGGGGCCAGCTCGGCGTAGAACTTGGCGCCGTGGAAGTCGTCGGGGCCAATGTACTCGGTGTTGAAGACGGTGCGGGAAACCAAGCCGGACACCGTGGAGTTCAGGCAAGCCGACGGGATCAGATAGTCCTCCCGCGTGCCGTACATTTCCACGCAGTGGCCGGGGTCCGCCAGCACGGCAAGGTCGGCGGGGAACCGCACCCCGTCGCTGCGCTCAAAGTCGTCCAGGGCCGTGGCAAGTTCCTTGGAGATGGCGCCCTTGCCCGTCCAGCCGTCAACAAACAAGATCCGCTGCGGATCAAAATTCGCCGCCAGGTACCGCAGGGCCGTCTGGTCAAGGCCCACTCCGCGCACAATGCTCATGGTGAAGTGCGGGGCGTCGATGCCGTGGACGTGCCGTGCCCAGCGACGCATCAAAATGCCAATGGGTGTCCCGGCCCGGGCCAGCGACACCAGCACCGGCTGGTTGTCCCGGGCTGCCAAGGCCAGTTCCGTCACCGCGCCCACCGCAGTGGCAATCCGTTCACTGGAGCGCCCCAGGGCCTCCTGGAACAGGCCCTGGTACTCGGGGCTGGGCGTGAATTCCACCGGCAGCGATTCGGCATAGTTGGCGGCACCGGACTGGATGGCGCGCTCGCGGTCGGCCGTGGGCGCCTCGAGGGCAACGTGGCTGAGGTCCTTCAGCAGCCAGGTGACCTCATCGGCGGCGTAGGAGCCAAACTCGGGCCCGGTCAGGGGCGTGGGCAGGCTGCTGGCGCTCATGTGGGGGTGTCCTCGGTGGTGGGGGTTGGGTGGTTTGCAGGCAGGAGCACGACGACGACGTCATCGGCTGCCGATCGCAGCGCAGTTGCCAGCCCGGGCAGGCCAGCGGACGGGTTGCCGTGCAGCAGGGCTGCAGGATCAGTGCCCGGCTCCGGGAACACCATGATGGTGCCCGGACGCTTGCCGGATCCCGTGAGGTTGTAGGCAAACCGGACGCCGGGCCCATCGGCCGTGAGATCGTGGCTGGCAAAGCTCAGGGCGCCTGTAACGGCGTAGTCGTCCCGCCCGATCGGGACAATGGGGGAGCGGGTGGTGGTGGAAAAACGCACCCCCAGTTCCGGACGGAGCTTGTCCAATGCGGCCGCGACAGCCAGCGGCAGGAACATGTTTTCCTCGGTTCCCACCACAACCACCGGACCGGAGCAGTCAAGGCTGCCAAGGTGGCTAGCCAAATGCCGGGCCACCGCCGCGATATCGGTATCCGGTGGGGGTGCGGCATTGCCGAAACGGTCACTGCGGACAGGGAGGAGGTCCGTGGCCGTGAGCTCCAACATCGACAGCCGGCCGGGCCTCGCGGACTCCGGGGCGGCTGTTTCCGGCAACGCCTCGATCAGCCCGGCAGCCCGGGCCAGGATATCCTCGCCAAGTCCAATGCTTCCCGTCCCCAGGGCAACCACCGAAATCCGGCAGCCCAGCTCGGTGGCAAGGGCATCGAAGCGTTCCCGGTCCGCGGCGCTGCGCAGGTCGATCAGCGCGGCCACCACATACCTTTCGTGCGGCACCAGGGCATGCAGCTCGCGGATGGTGTTGATGACGGTTGAGCCGGTGCTGAGCTCGTCATCCACCAGGGCCACGGGGCCGGATCTCTGCAGCCAGCGCGGATCCGTGGGCACCATCCGGTGCGAGGTGGCGTGGGAGTGCCCCTCCTCGAAACCGGCCACCTCGGCAAGTCCCGGTGTCGCATGCCGGGTGGAGTGGATGTAATAGGCGCCCAGGGCATTGGCCACGAGCCGCCCCAGCCCCGTGGCTGTTTCGGCATAGCCAATCACCACGGCGTCGGGCAGCTGGGTGCGCAGACCTGAAACATGGTCCTCGAGGGCGGCGAGGGCGGTTCTCCGCTCCGGGCCGCAAGACCGCAACACGGCGGTGAGCCGGGC
>JBAUMA010000157.1:0-1983 GCA_049578485.1 Specibacter sp. | reverse complement strand
CCCGCCCCTGTATTTGTGGCAGACATCACTGAAAACTTAATTGGGGAAACTTGTGAAGAGACGACTGCTTGCGGCGACCGTTGCCCTGGGACTTGGACTAACCGGGTGGGGCATTTCCCCGGCATTGGCCGACGACCTTGCCATCACCACGCCGACACCTTCAATCGCTTCGTCTCTGGCGACGACGGGCGCGGTGACGGCCCAGGCGGCACCGTCAGCAACTGCGGAACCATCATCCACGCCCACGGCGTCGGCGTCTGCGGTGCCAACGCCGACCGCCGATCCGCTGCCGACAGCTGCACTGACTCCAACGACTGCGCCAACTCCAACTCCAACGGCTGCACCGACTCCAACGACTGCCCCAACTCCAACGACGACGCCCATCCCGGTTTCCGACATTCTCGCGCCAAAGTGGACGTCCCTCGGTGGCGCGGTAGGAGCCCTGGGCCAGCCCATAGCGGCCGACACCTGCCGCTGGGGTGACTGCAAGCAGGAGTTTGAGGGCGGGATAATATTCCGCTCTAGCGACAATCTGCTCGTCGTGGTGTATCGCAAAGCCGGAGTCACCGGACCCCATTGGTTTGCCGATGGGGGAATTAAGTCGCTCCTCGGGTATCCGACGAGCGATGAAAAGTTGCTCGCCGGGGGCGCCTACCAGGAATTTGATCCTTCCGACGGTCAAAGCCGGATTATGCTGA
Organism: Specibacter sp.; assembly: GCA_049578485.1. Classification (GTDB taxonomy): domain Bacteria; phylum Actinomycetota; class Actinomycetes; order Actinomycetales; family Micrococcaceae; genus Specibacter. Next base: position 1,285 of record JBAUMA010000157.1, on the reverse strand, counting down.
CGTGGCGGGCGAAGTATGGGTTCATCTCGATTGCCGACAGCCAGGGCATTGGATATCAGTGGATGCTCCATGGTGGCGTGGCTGGTGTCGGTTATCCGGTCACGAAACTCACGTGCGGCTTGCGCGCCGGTGGTTGCAGCCAGGGCTTTGACGGCGGACTGTTGATTTCGGATGGGCACTACGCTGGAGCCCTTGTGAAGGGCGGAATCAGGGCCAAGTGGCAGAGCCTGTCGGCCCAGAACGGTGTCCTTGGCTACCCGACGTGGGACGAGGAGTGCTTTGGTAAAAAACCAGTGTGCATCCAATCCTTCCAAGGCGGGACCATCTACTGGTCGGCCAAGACGGGGGCTGTAGTGGTCCGCGGTGGAATCTATGCCCGCTATTGGACGCTCGACACCATAAATGTTGATCTGGGCCTGCCGCTGCAGGATGAGGTGTGCAAGCTGCGCGACGGCGGGTGTGTGCAGAACTTCCAGAATGGGCAGATCATGTGGTCGCCCAAGAGCGGCGCGCACGCCGTCAGGGGCGGAATCGGAAGCCGCTACCGTCTTGCGGGAGCCCAAAAGGGCTTTTTGGCGTATCCGATTTCCGAAGAGGAATGCGGTGTTGCCGGGGCCGGTTGCAAACAGACTTTTCAGGGCGGTGGCATCCTGTGGTCGGCGAAATCGGGGGCGCACACGCTTCATGGTGCCATCGGCCAGGCGTACAAGCCCAGTTACAACTCCATGGATGGCAGAGAAGGCTACCCGACAGGGGAAGAAGTGTGTGGGCTGGCCCAAGGTGGCTGCTACCAGCCGTTCCAGAAAGGACGGTACTACTGGTCTCCAAAGGTAGGGCAGGCATTTCTCGTCTGGGGCGGCATAATGACCAACTGGCTCAAGATGGGCGGACCTGGAAGCGGCTATGGCTACCCCACGTGGTACGAGGACTGCATAGGCGGGGTGGCCTACTGCGATCAGCAATTCCAATACGGACGTATGGTGTGGACCGGTTGAGGCACGCCCTTATGATCTTGCCGGTCGCCAGGCGACAGCCTCAACGACGCCTTGCATTGGGCGTCGTGGAGGTGGCTCCCGGTCTCAAAAATGGGCGGCAGGGTAGTCGTTTTGTTTTTCCTAAAATGGCCTGCTAATCTATTGACTGCTTCATTCCTCTGTAGCTCAATTGGCAGAGCATTCGACTGTTAATCGAAGGGTTGCTGGTTCAAGTCCAGCAGGAGGAGCGCGCAGTCCCCGTTCCGGGTCACCGGGACGGGGACTTTTTTATACCCGGAGGGGGTATGTAG
>JBAUMA010000156.1:0-3577 GCA_049578485.1 Specibacter sp. | reverse complement strand
GTCATCAGCTGGGGCTGGGGGTTCACGGCACCTGCACTGGTCGGCTCCGTTTTGGCCGTGTTCGGTCTGATCATCGCATTGTGCAGCGGACTGCTCGACAAGCGCAGCGCGGCCCGCGCACGGGGGTAGGGCTGGGTTATGGCTGGGGTGCCTTCGCAGCGGAGTAGATGTCGGGCTCCAGATAAATCACCTTGGCAATCGGGACGGCGCTGCGCACGCGTTTCTCGGCGGCGTCGATGGCTGCTGCGATCTGCACTCCGGTCTCGGCCTCCTCGACGGCGATCTTGGCCGCGACCAGCAGTTCCTCCGGTCCCAGGTGCAAAGTCTTAAGGTGGATGATGCGGCTCACGCCGGGCCCCACCAGCGCGGCCTCGATGGCCCGGACATCCTCCAGGGTGGCCGATTCCCCCAGGAGCAGCGACTTTGTCTCCAGAGCCAAAATAACGGCCACACAAACCAGCAGCACGCCGATCAGGCCGGTTCCCAGGGCATCCCAGAGCCCGTTGCCGGTGACGATGGTCATGGAAACGCCGAACAGGGCAAAAATCAGCCCCAGCAGCGCTGCGGAATCCTCCAGCAAAATCACCGGCAGCTCGGGGGCCTTGGCCGTCTTGATGAATTGGCCCCAGCTCTTGGACCCGCGCGTGACGTTGGATTCCTTGATGGCCACGGTGAACGAGCGGCCTTCCATGACGATGGCGCCCACCAGGACCACCAGCGGAACCCACGCCCACTGCGGCTCCATGCCGTGCGGGTGCTGCCACTTGGAATACGCCTCGTAGAGGGCAAACACGCCACCCACGCTGAACAGGATGATCGAGACCAGGAACGCGTACACATACCGTTCGCGGCCGTAGCCAAAGGGGTGCTCGGGGCTGGCCTGCCGCTTGGACCGCTTGCCGCCCACCAGCAACAGCAGCTGGTTGCCCGAATCAGCCAGCGAGTGGATGGACTCCGCCAACATCGAGGACGACATGGTCAACAGGTAGGCCAGGAACTTCATGGCCGCAATGGACAAATTTGCTACCAGCGCGGCGATGATCGCCTTGCTGCCGCCTTCATGAGCCACGGTGGAATCCCCTCAAGACCCGCACGCCCCCAAGAGCCTGCGTTGTGGACGCCGTGCCCACCGAAAAGACTTTACAGGGGAACGCGGCCAGGGGTCGCAAATTTCGGGGCGTTCGACGCCGGTCAGTCGGCTCTGCGCTGGGCCCTGGCACTGGCGTACAGGCACACCGTGGCTGCCGTGCCCAGGTTCAAAGACTCCGCCGAACCGTAGACAGGGACGGCCACCCGGTGGTCGGCCAACGCCTTCTCCTCGCCTGCCAGGCCCGCGGCCTCGTTGCCAAACAGCCACAGCGTTGGGTCTTCCAACGCGTACTGCGAATCGGGGATCTGCTGCTCGAAGGCGCGTGCGGCGCTCTCGTCCTGGAGCAGGTCAAGGTTGAGCTGGCCATAGCCGTCGGCGGCCAGGATCCCCACGCCGGCAGCCTTGGCGGCCGCGACGACGTCGGCAAGCTCGACACCGCGCACCACGGGGAGGTGGAAAAGCGATCCGGCGGTGGAGCGGACAGCCTTGGGGTTGTAGATGTCCACGCTGGAACTGGAGAAGATGACGGCGTCGGCACCGGCGGCGTCGGCGGCCCGCAGCACGGTTCCGGCATTTCCGGGGTCTCGCACCTGGCACAGCATGGCGATCAGCTTCGGCTTGGCGGCCAGGACTTCTTCCAGCGGCACGTCGACAAAATTGCAGACGGCGACAATGCCCTGCGGGGTGACGGTGTCGGTCATGGCGGAGAGGACCATGTCACTGGCCACGCGGACCTGCAGGTGGGAAGCCCGGTGCGAGGCAAGCTCGAGCATCTCCGGGTACCGCTTGAGGCATTCAACGGTCGCATACAAGGACTCCACGACGGCAGTGCCGCCGGCGTCCATGCAGTCCTTGTGCGCCAGCAGGGCTTCCCTGACAGCCTGCGGACCCTCCACGAAGAACTGTCGGCGTTTTAAACGGCCCGAGCGCCCGGCCAGCTTGGCAACATCCCTCACTCGATCTGCTCGAGGATTGGTCATTGCATCAGCTGGCGGGCGCCCGGGTTCATTCATGCTTAGGACTGTAGCAGTCCGCCGCCATGAACATGGAACCAATGGTTCCGTTGTAAAACAGGTGTTACTTGGCGGCCGGGGCAGAGGTGTCTGCAGGCAGGGCAGCCTTGGCGATCTTGACCAGTGCAGCGAAGGCACCGGCGTCGTTGACGGCCAGGTCGGCCAGCATGCGACGGTCAACCTCGATCTCAGCGGCCTTCAGGCCCTGGATCAGACGGTTGTAGGTCAGGCCGTTGGCGCGGGATGCAGCGTTGATGCGCTGGATCCAGAGGCGACGGAAGTCACCCTTGCGCTTGCGGCGGTCACCGTAGCTGTACACAAACGAGTGCAGCAGCTGCTCTTTGGCCTTGCGGTACAGGCGCGAACGCTGTCCGCGGTAACCCTTTGCGCGCTCAAGAACAACCCGACGCTTTTTGTGGGCGTTTACCGCCCGCTTCACACGTGCCACGTGCGTACTCCTTCAAGTTTAAAGATCCCAAGCCAATCATGCCAGGGAAGGCTTTGATGAAATGGTTTTACAACCCGGAACGGGCCAAAAACCGATTGACTTGCGAAATTAGATGCCGAGCATCTTTTTGATGTTGCGAACATCTGCCTTGGCGACCGTGAGGTCACCCTTGAGGCGGCGCTTCAAGCTGGAGGACTTGTGCTCCAGGTAGTGGCGGCGGTTAGCCTGCTGGCGCTGAAGCTTACCGGAACCGGTGAGCTTGAAACGCTTCTTTGCACCACTGTGTGTCTTCATTTTAGGCATGAGGACCTGTCTCCTTACGTATCCACCGGCGCTGCCTGTGGTTCTCTTGCAGCGACTGGTTGGGTCACTGTGGGGGTGTATATTCACCGCTGAAAAAGGTCAAAAACCTTATTCAGCTGAGTCTGTCTTTGCAGCCGCGGGTGCACTCTTTACGGAGGCAGCCTTGGCAGCAGGCTTGGGGGCTGCGGCGGGCTTCGCTGCCGGCTTGGCAACGGGCTTCGGCATGGGGATCGGCTTGGCCGCGACGGGCTTCGGCACGGCGACGGGCTTGACCGCAACGGCGGGCTTGGCAGCAACTGCGGCCTTCGGTGCGGCAACCTTGGGGGCTGCAGCGACCTTGGGGGCTGCAGCCTTGGGAGCCGCAGCTACCTTCGGTGCGGCGGCCTTCGGTGCGGCGGCCTTGGGAGCAGCCTTGGCGACGGGGGCCTTGGCTGCCGGCGCTTCGACAACCTGAGGTGCTGCTTCGACCGGAGCCTCAACAACAACCTCGGGGGCTGCGTCAACCGGCGCTTCGAGAAGCGACTGGGCAAAAGCGTCCATGATCGCATCGTCAACTACGACGTCGTCGCCCGGAGCATCCGATCCCAGCTGCAGGCCTGCGGGCAGCAAGTCAGCCAAGGACTGGGTCATGGGCGCCTTGTTTTCGCGGTCTACGTCAACGCGGGCGGTGCCATTGGCAACTGCCTCGTTGTGTGCCTTCGCATCGGCGCGCTGCTGGTTGCG
>JBAUMA010000155.1:0-1716 GCA_049578485.1 Specibacter sp. | reverse complement strand
CCGGGGCGTTTTCGACCTGGACTTAGAGGTTGAACAGGAAGCCGACGCTTTCCTCGCGGATGGCGGCCATCATGGACTGGAACATCTCGAAGCCTTCGCGCTGGTATTCGACCAACGGGTCGCGCTGGGCCATGGCCCGCAGGCCGATGCCTTCCTTGAGGTAGTCCATCTCGTAGAGGTGTTCCTGCCATTTGCGTCCGACGACGGAGAGCACCACACGGCGTTCGAGTTCACGCATGGTTTCCGAGCCCAGGACAGCCTCGCGCTCACGGTACGCCACCTGGGCGTCGGAGAGCAGTTCGGTCTTGAGCATTTCGGCCGTGATGCGGCCGGGGCCGCCGGCTTCCTCGGCGAGGTCCTCGGGGGTGACGCTGACGGGGTAGATGGTGCGCAAGCTAGCCCACAACGTGTTGAAGTCCCAATCGCCCGGGTGTCCGTTGGCAATGGTGGCCTCAATGATTTCATTGACGGTGTCCTCCAGGAAGAACTGGACCTTCTCATGGAGGTCGTCGCCTTCCAGGATCCGGCGGCGGTCGCCGTAGATGGCTTCGCGCTGGCGGTTCAGGACGTCGTCGTACTTCAGGACGTTCTTGCGCTGTTCGGCGTTGCGGCCCTCAACCTGCCCCTGTGCGGAGGCAATCGCCTTGGACACGAGCTTGGATTCCAGGGCCACGTCGTCGGGCATGGAGGAACGGGACATCAGGCGTTCGGCGGCACCGGAGTTGAACAGGCGCATCAGGTCATCGGTCAGCGACAGGTAGAAGCGGGATTCGCCCGGGTCGCCCTGGCGGCCGGAACGTCCACGCAGCTGGTTGTCGATGCGTCGGGATTCGTGGCGTTCGGTGCCCAGCACGTACAGGCCGCCTGCTTCCAGCACCGCCTCGTGCTCGTCCTTGACGGCCTCCTTGGCGGCCTCGAAAGCTTCGTGCCAGGCGGCCTCGTACTCCTCCGGGGTCTCTTCCGGGTCCAGGCCCTTGGCGGCCAGGGCGGCGACGGCGTTGAACTCGGCGTTGCCGCCAAGCATGATGTCGGTGCCTCGGCCGGCCATGTTGGTGGCGACCGTGACGGCCCCGCGGCGCCCGGCCTGCGCGACGATGGCGGCTTCACGGGCGTGGTTCTTGGCGTTCAGGACCTCGTGCTTAATGCCCTTTTCAGCGAGCTTCTTGGAGAGGTACTCACTCTTTTCAACGCTGGTGGTACCCACCAGGACCGGCTGGCCGGTTTCATGGCGCTCGGCAATGTCCTCCACGACGGCGTCGAACTTCACCACCTCGTTCTTGTAGACGAGGTCCGACTGATCGGCGCGCTGCATGGGCTTGTTCGTGGGGATCGGCACAACACCCAGGGAGTAGGTGCCCATAAACTCGGCGGCTTCGGTTTCGGCGGTGCCCGTCATGCCGGAGAGTTTGTCGTAGAGGCGGAAATAGTTCTGCAAGGTCACGGTGGCCAGCGTCTGGTTTTCCGCCTTGATCTCCACCCCTTCCTTCGCCTCGATGGCCTGGTGCATGCCTTCGTTGTAGCGGCGCCCGGCCAGGATGCGGCCCGTGTGCTCGTCAACGATCAGCACCTCGCCGTCCATGATGACGTAATCCTTGTCGCGCTTGAACAGTTCCTTGGCCTTGATGGCGTTGTTCAGGAAACCGATCAGCGGGGTGTTGGCGGACTCGTAGAGGTTGGAAATGCCCAGGTAGTCCTCGACCTTTTCAATGCCCGTTT
>JBAUMA010000154.1:0-7956 GCA_049578485.1 Specibacter sp. | reverse complement strand
TGGCGTACGAGATCCAGAAGAAGGCTGAAGGCATCTACGCAGTAGTTAACTTCACCTCTACTCCTGCGACCGCTCAGGAACTTGACCGCCAGCTTGGCCTCAACGAGACCATCCTGCGCACCAAGATCACCCGCCCGGAAGAGCAGAAGGTCGTTGCCGAGTAATTTCGGCAACAACGTTTCAATCTTTCACCCGTAGGCATTCACAAGCAGGAAGCAGGAGCAGATGGCAGGCGAAACCACTATCACGGTCATTGGTAATCTCACCAACGACCCCGAACTCCGGTTCACCCCGAGCGGTTCAGCAGTAGCTAACTTCACCATCGCGTCCACTCCGCGGACCTTCGACCGCCAGAGCAATGAGTGGAAGGACGGCGAAACGCTGTTCTTGCGCGCATCGATCTGGCGTGAAGCGGCCGAAAACGTGGCCGAGTCCCTGACAAAGGGAACTCGCGTTATCGTCTCGGGCCGGCTTAAGTCGCGTACCTACGACACCAAAGAAGGCGAAAAGCGCACCGTCATGGAGCTTGAGGTCGACGAGATCGGCCCCTCGCTGCGCTACGCCAATGCCAAGGTCAACCGCACCCAGCGCTCCGGCGGTCAGGGTGGGAACAACTTTGGTGGCGGCAACGGCGGCAACTTCGGTGGCGGCAACGCTGCCGGCGGCCAGGGCGGTTTTGGCGGCAATTCCGGCGGAGGAAACTTCGGCGGCAATGGCGGCCAGCAACAGCAAGCTGCACCGGCCTCCGACCCCTGGGCCACGCCCGGTGGCGGTTCCTCCGGTTGGGGTGCGGGTCCGGATAATTCCGAGCCTCCCTTCTAGCATTTCCCGATAAATAGTGCGGCAACCGCCGCACGCTCACCATCCCGCGGATTAATATCCACGGGCTCCACGAATACTAAGGAGCTCCACGATGGCTAAGGCTGAACTCCGTAAGCCCAAACCAAAGTCCAATCCCTTGAAGGCCGCTGACGTCACCGTCATCGACTACAAGGACGTAGCATTGCTGCGCAAATTCATCTCTGATCGCGGAAAGATCCGTGCGCGTCGCGTCACGGGTGTCACCGTCCAGGAGCAGCGCAAAATCGCCCAGGCAATCAAGAATGCCCGCGAAGTTGCACTGCTGCCCTACTCCGGCGCTGGCCGCGGTTAAGGGAGATAAATAAACATGGCAAAGCTCATTTTGACCCACGAAGTAACCGGTCTCGGTACCTCAGGTGACATCGTCGAGGTGAAGAACGGTTACGCACGTAACTACCTTCTGCCCCGCGGTTTCGCCCTCACCTGGTCCAAGGGTGGCGAGAAGCAGGTTGAGTCCATCAAGGCTGCCCGCGCCGCTCACGAGCACGCTTCCGTTGAAGCCGCTCAGGCCCAGGCTGCTGCCCTGCAGGCCAAGCCGGTCACGCTGACCGTCAAGGCCGGCCAGGCCGGTCGCCTGTTCGGCACCGTCAAGACTGACGACGTTGCAAAGGCTGTTGCTGCTGCAGGTCTCGGCAACATTGACAAGCGCAAGGTTGAACTGCCCACCCACATCAAGTCGGTTGGCAAGTACACGGCAAACGTTCGTCTTTACGAAGACGTCACCGCCGTCATCAACTTGAACGTTGTTGCAGGCTAACAGCCTCCCCAACGCTTCACACAAAAGGCCCGGACCCCAATTGCGGGGGCCGGGCCTTTTTGCATGCATCAGTCCTTTTGGGACTGCAGCGACTGCACATCCGCCGTCCTCATGTGGTGGTACCCGGTGGCGATCAGCTCGCCCAGAACGTCCAGGTCGATGTCCGCCAGTTTGTTGACATAAATGCAGCCCGCCCCGCGCTTGAACTTCCCCAGTCGCTCCAAGAGAGGCTCGACGTCGGGCGCGTACGTCAGGCCGTACATCACCAGGGACGCCTTCCGAGGGGAAAACCCTGCCGCCGGGGCGTCGCCTTCCCGGCCCGAGGCGTACTTGTAGTGGTAGCTGCCAAAGCCAATGATGCTGGGCCCCCACATGACGGGCTGCTGGCCGGTCACCTTCTGCATCAACTCCAGAAGCACCGCGGCGTCGGCGCGGCGCACAGCGCTGGTGTCCACGGCGCCGATGAACTTCCGGACGGAGGCTGCGGTTGCCTGGGTTTTGCTCGAAGACTTCGCCGACGGGGGCTGCTCTGGCATGGGTGGCTCCTTTTGTTCCTTTCAGGGTACGACCGCGGGCCTGGCGATTTCGCCCGCCAGGGGATGCTGATTCTGGCCGGCGGTGTGAGCAGTGTCGCCCGTTCCAAGAGCAGGAACATGCCCAAGCACGCATAAGCTGCGGGCGCGGATGTCGCAGGGGAGAGATAATTCACAGCTAAGGCATGTATCTGTGGATATCTCCTGCGGTATCTGCCTTTAGCCGCCCTGTCAAGCTGCAAGTTCCGCCTGAAGGTTGCTGACAAAATAGTTTTCATCCACAAGCAAAAACAGGTCTTTGCGCAGGTCAGAGGCACTTTTGCCCAGCAGATCCATAGTTATCCACACTCTTGTCCCCATCCTGTGCACAAGCATGGGGACTTAATGCACAAGTTATCCACAAGGGCGGTGGATAGTGGGGTTGGTAGTTGCCCCAAGAGCGTCTAACGTTGCAAATGATTCCCCTTGCGAACGGCACGTCGGTTAGCCGGCGGCAAGGCAGAATTCAAGGCGCAAAGCGGAACCGATTGGTTCCTGGGATGCCATGCCGGCAGGGCGGAAAGTGGGCACAAAATCATGTCAGCTCCAGCAATGAATGAGGTTGGTTCATCAAGGGAGCCGGACTTCGCCCGGACCCCACCTCAGGACCTGGTGGCAGAGCAGAGCGTCCTGGGTGGCATGATGCTCTCCAAGGACGCCATTGCCGACGTCGTTGAAGTCCTCCGCGGCACCGACTTTTACCGTCCCGCCCACGAGAGCATCTACGAGGCCACCCTGGACTTGTACGGTCGCGGCGAGCCCGCCGACGCCGTCACCGTGGCCGATGAACTGACCAAGCGCGGCGAAATCGCCAAAATCGGCGGCGCCGCCTACCTGCACCAACTCATCCAGTCCGTCCCCACGGCGGCCAACGCCGGCTTCTACGCCGAGATCGTCGCCGAACGTGCCGTACTGCGCCGCCTGGTCACGGCCGGAACCAAGATTGTCCAGATGGGTTACGCCCAGGACGGCGAAGTTGAAGACGTGGTCAACGCCGCGCAGGCGGAGATTTTCGCCGTCGCCGAGCGCCGCACCACCGAGGACTACGTGATCCTCAAGGACGTCATGGACTCCACCGTGGATGAAATTGAGGCGTCCGGCCACAAGGGTGAGGGCATGACAGGCGTGCCCACCGGATTCTACGAATTCGACGAACTGACCAACGGCCTGCACCCGGGCCAGATGATTGTCATCGCCGCCCGACCGGCCGTTGGTAAAAGTACGTTCGCACTTGACTGGGCGCGTTCGGCAGCCATCGACCACAACATGGCCACCGTGGTGTTCTCCCTCGAAATGGGCCGCAACGAGATCGCCATGCGACTGCTTTCCGCTGAGGCCACCATCAGCCTGCAGGATCTGCGCAAGGGTACCGTCAAGGACGACCAGTGGTCCAAGATTGCCACCACGATGGGCAAGATGAACGACGCCCCGTTGTTCATTGACGATTCGCCGAACATGTCCCTGATGGAAATTCGGGCCAAGTGCCGTCGCCTCAAGCAGCAGCACGACCTCAAGCTGGTCATCCTTGACTACCTGCAGCTGATGTCCTCCGGCAAGCGCGTCGAGTCCCGCCAGCAGGAAGTCTCCGAGTTCTCGCGTGCCCTGAAGCTGCTGGCCAAGGAACTGCAGGTTCCCGTGGTGGCGCTTTCGCAGCTGAACCGTGGTTCCGAGCAGCGCACCGACAAGAAACCCATGGTCTCCGACCTTCGTGAAAGTGGATCGATCGAGCAGGATGCCGATATGGTCATCTTGCTCCACCGCGAGGACATTTATGACAAGGAATCGGCGCGCGCAGGCGAGGCCGATGTGATCGTGGCCAAGCACCGTAACGGCCCCACCAAGACCATTGTGGTGGGCTTCCAGGGCCACTATTCACGCTTTGCCAACATGGCCAACGACGGCGGTGGCGGGGGCGGGTACTAGCCGACCCGGGTCCCGGCCGGGGAACGGGTGGAGATCGACCACCGGTGGCCGAGCTTGCCGAGACACCGCGGCGGAGCGGAACTGCGCCTCGATGCGCTGCCCTGCCCAGCAGCCGCCAACGATCAACAGGGCGCCGGCGGCACCCACCCAGCCAAGGTGTTCCCCTGCAATCACCACGCCGGCCAGGACAGCCCAAACAGGTTCGGTGCCCATGAGCAGGCTGGCCCGGGACGCGGAGGTGCGACGCACGGCCCAGAGCTGGATGAGGAACGCAAACACGCTGGCGGCCAGCCCCAGGTACAGCACGCCAAACCATCCGGCGGGCCCAAACGATGCACCCGCAGCCACCATGCCCGCGGGATCCATGGCGATCCCCGCCACGGCGCACACCAAAGACTGGATCCAGGTCACCGTGATGGAACTGTATGGCTTGTCCTTCGTCAGGGCGCCCAGCAAGGTGACGTGGCAGGCGCGCACCGCGGCCGCTGCCAGCATCAATAGATCCCCGGGGTTGGGCGCCCGGAACCCGTCGGCCGACACCAGCAGGGCCACGCCCACCACGCATACCACGGCGGCCACAAAGAAACCCCGGGGCAGCCAGCGTCGCGAGGCGGCCGCATCGATGACCGGCGTGAAAATGACTGTCAGGGAAATGATCAGGCCGGCGTTTCCGGCGCTGGTCGATGACACGCCAAACGTCTCCAAGAACAACACGGCGGCCTGGGTGAGCCCCAGCAGCACGCCCGTCAGAAGTTCCGCGCGACCCGGACGGCGCCGCACCCGCCATACCCACAGGGCACCCAAGGCCAGCGAAGCCACCAGGAACCGCCACCCGAGCACGGCCGGCACGGAGGCAACAACCGTCAGGTCTTTGGCCACAAGGTAACTGCCGCCCCACACCACGGCCACGGCCAGCAGGGCGGCGTCCACGCCAAGGCGGTTCCACAAGTTCTTCACCACTTCATCCTGCCGCCCAAGTAACATAAGTACTAGATGCTTATTTGGCAGGTGATGCATTAGTTTTAACTTATGGAAATCGGTCAATTGAGGGCCCTGCGCGAGGTGCAGGCGAGGGGAAGCATTGCCGCGGCCGCGCTGGCACTGCACGTCACGGCGTCGTCCGTGTCCCAGCAACTGGCGGCCCTGCAGCGTAAGGCGGGGACGGCACTGAGCTACAAGGAAGGCCGGCGCACGGCCCTGACCCCGGCCGGGCTGGCGCTGTGCCGCGCTGTCGCGGACGTGGAGGTGGCGCTTGCCCGGGCCGATGCGGCCGTGGAATCGTTCAAGGAAAGCACTGCCGAACCCGTCAGCGTGGCCGCCTTCCACAGCGCCGGGCTGGCATTCTTTGGGCGGCTGGCGGCCATGTTTGCCGACGACGCCGGACCCTCCCTTCGCTTCGCCGACCAGGATGTGGCGCAGCAGGACTTCCCGGGGTTGACTGCCGACTACGACGTGGTGATCGCCCACCGGCTGCCCAACAGCCCGCCGTGGCCAAGTACCGTGGTTGCCACACCGCTGGTCTTTGAGCCGCTCGACATCGCCGTGGGTGCCGGGCACCGGCTGGCCGGCCGGGCATCGCTTGCACCGGCGGAGTTGCGGGGCGAACGGTGGGTGTCCGTCCGGCGGGGCTTTCCGTTGGATGGGGCCATTGAAATGCTCGGCACGCTCGCGGGGGAGGAGGTGAACGTATCGCACAGGATCAACGAATTCTTTGTGGCGGCCTCGGTGGTGGAGGGTGGCGGATGCATTTCCCTGCTGCCGCGCTTCACGGTGAACCGCAGCCACTTCCCGAAGCTGGTGCTCATCCCGCTGCGTGAGCTGGAGCTGGGCCGGCGCATCGACATCCTGACCCGTCCCGAAGCCCTGGAGCGGTCGGGGGTTCGCCAGGTCATTGCCAGGATCAAGGCACTCATGGCGGAGCTGGCGGGCGGCGACGGGCCGATATTGTTGAACCATGCCTAAAACCGCGCCGGGAAACTCAACCCCACGGCAGATCCTCCACCTTGCCGTGCCCGCGTTTGGCGCCCTTATCGCCGAGCCGCTGTTCCTGCTGGCCGACTCGGCAATCGTGGGCCATCTGGGGGTGGTGCAACTGGCCGGTGTGGGCCTGGCCGCCACGGTGCTGCAAACCGTGGTGGGGCTCATGGTGTTCCTGGCGTATTCCACCACCCCCGCCGTGGCGCGGCTGCTGGGTGCGGGGCGTCGGGCGGAGGCGCTGGCCGTGGGCCGCGATGGCCTGTGGCTGGCCCTGGGCCTTGGCCTCGTGTTGCTTGCCGCCGGCTGGCTCGGCGCGGGACCGCTGCTCTCCGCCATGGGGGCCGACGGTGACGTGCTCGGATTCGCCCGCGAATACCTGCTGGTCAGTCTTGCCGGCATCCCCGCCATGCTCCTGGTGCTTGCCGCCATGGGCGTGCTGCGCGGCCTGCAGGACACCCGTACGCCCCTGATCGTTGCCGGGGCCGGCTTTGCCGTGAATATCGCCCTTAACTTCGCACTGGTCTACGGGCTGGGCATGTCGGTGGCAGGCGCCGCACTGGGCACCGTCCTGGCCCAATGGGGCATGGCAGCCGTGTATGTGGTGATCGTGGCCAGGGCCGCCCGCGCCGAAAAAGTGGGCCTGCGCCCGGACTGGATGGGCATCCGGATGGTCTCCCGGGTGGGCAGCTGGCTCATGGTGCGCACGCTGTCCCTGCGCGTGGCCATCCTGGCCACGGTCCTGGTGGCCACCGCCCAGGGTCCGTTGAACCTTGCCGCACACCAGCTTGCCATGACCTTGTTCACGTTCCTGGCGTTTGCCCTGGACGCGCTGGCCATCGCCGCCCAGGCCCTGATCGGCAAGGAGCTCGGTGCCGCAAACGTCACCGCCGTGCGCACCCTGACCCGGACCATGACCCGGTGGGGGCTGGTCTTTGGCGTGGTCACGGGGCTCGCGCTGTGGGCGTCCTCGCGCGGCATCGGCTGGCTGTTCACCACGGATTCCGGGGTGCACCAGGCACTTGCCGCCGCGCTGGTGGTCCTGGCGTTGGGGCAGCCGCTGGCCGGATACGTCTTCGTCCTTGACGGGGTGCTGATCGGCGCCGGCGACGCACGCTACCTGGCGCTCGCCGGCCTGGCCAACCTGGTGGTGTACCTGCCGCTGCTGTGGTGGGTCAACGCGGCCGTGCCGGGAGACACCCCGGCCGCCATGGCCTGGCTGTGGGCCGCCTTCAGCCTGGGCTACATGGCCGCCCGCGCCCTGACGCTTGGACTGCGGGCCCGGACGGGGCGCTGGATGAAAGTTGGCGTGCCGGCCGGACGGGCGGCGGCGGGCCGGGCCCCGGCTAGACTTGAGGGGTGAGTGAAACAGCAGTGCCCCCGGGCCTCAACGCAGCCATTACCAGCACACCGGCCTCCCAGCTTTGGCAGCCGGTGCTCTTCCGGTCCATGGTCACCTTGCTTTTTGGCATCATCACCGTCTTTTTTGGCTCCCCGGACAACCTTGGCCTGTGCCTGAACCTGGCCTGGTACTTCCTGGTGCTCGCCGCGGCGCAGTTCTGGTTTGTGCGCCGGCTGGCCCTGCCCCGCTCCGATGTCAGGGGATTGGCGCTCAGGGGTGCAGCCGCACTCCTGGCCGTGGCCGGCGTCGTCATCTTCATTTCCACCAGCACCGTCGTGGCCGCCTGGCTGGGTGGTGTGGCACTCGTTCTCATGGGTGCCGCGGAGCTGTTCGCCGCGCTGACGAACCGGGCGGCGGACACCGGCCGCTCGCCGCTGCGCAGCGACTGGCTGATCTCCGGCGCGCTGTCCCTTGGCACCGGCCTGCTGCTGCCGTTCTTCACCACCGCGGGCCCGCATGCCCTGCTG
>JBAUMA010000153.1:0-2939 GCA_049578485.1 Specibacter sp. | reverse complement strand
TCCTTGTCGCGCTTGAACAGTTCCTTGGCCTTGATGGCGTTGTTCAGGAAACCGATCAGCGGGGTGTTGGCGGACTCGTAGAGGTTGGAAATGCCCAGGTAGTCCTCGACCTTTTCAATGCCCGTTTCCAGGACGCCGACGGTCTTCTTCTTCTCGTCAACCTCGTAGTCTTCGTCGTTGTCCAGGCGCAGGACCACCTTGGCGAATTCGCCGTACCAGCGGTTCGCATCGCCCGAGGCCGGGCCGGAAATGATCAGCGGTGTGCGGGCCTCATCGATGAGGATGGAGTCCACTTCATCGACGATCGCGTAGTTGTGGCCGCGCTGGACCAGCTCATCCTTGCTCCACGCCATGTTGTCGCGCAGGTAGTCAAAGCCAAATTCGTTGTTGGTTCCGTACGTGATGTCGGCGGCGTACTGCTGCCGGCGCACGGAGGGGTCCTGGTTGGAGATGATGCAGCCACTGCTCTGGCCCAGGAAGCGGAACACGCGTCCCATGAGGTCGGACTGGTATTCGGCCAGGTAGTCGTTGACCGTGACCACGTGGACGCCCTTGCC
Organism: Specibacter sp.; assembly: GCA_049578485.1. Taxonomy (GTDB): domain Bacteria; phylum Actinomycetota; class Actinomycetes; order Actinomycetales; family Micrococcaceae; genus Specibacter. The sequence goes on along the minus strand of JBAUMA010000153.1, from coordinate 2,382 downwards.
GGTCAAGGAGTTCAGGTAGGCCGGGGCCGTGGCAACCAGGGTCTTGCCTTCACCCGTCTTCATCTCGGCAATGTTGCCCAGGTGCAATGCGGCACCGCCCATGAGCTGGACGCGGAAGTGGCGCAGGCCCAGGGTGCGCGAGGACGCCTCGCGGACCGCGGCAAAAGCCTCGGGCAACAGATCGTCCAGCGTCTCGCCGTCCTTGTGGCGGAGCTTCAGCTTGTCCGTTTCCTCACGCAGCTCGGCATCGGTGAAGGTCTGGAAGGGCTCCTCCAGCGAATCAATGGCGTCAGCGAGCACGTTGAGTCGTTTGAGCGTCTTGCGATCGCCTGTTCGAAGGACCCGCTCAAGAAGTGATGGCACGAAATTGCTCCCAATCTATGGCTGCCTAAAAGTGGCGTGTTTAGTCTACGTGAGAAGACACACGCGGTTAGTACAGTTTTGCATGCCTGGCGTGGCTTCTGCTGGGTACCAGCTGGTGGTTGCCCGGATGGGACCCTCCTAGCCCGCCCGGACTTCCCGGTCCAGGGCCGTGGCAAGGTCCCCGTGGGGAAGCACGACGACGTCATCCAGTTCCAGCCACTGTGCCATGAGTGCCAACTCGGCCGCCAGTTCGCCGGGAGTCCCGGCCGGCGCGTCAGGTTCCGCGAAGGCGCCCCGGACCAGGAGCCGGCTGCCCTGCCTGTCCGCCTTCAAGTCGACCCGTGCCGCCATGTTCTCGCCCAGCAGAAACGGCAGCACGTAATAACCATACTTTCGCTTCGGTGCCGGCGTGTAAATCTCCAGGCGGTAGTGGAAGTTGAACAACTCCAGGAGCCTGCGCCGTTCAAAGACGAGGGAGTCGAACGGACTGAGCAGGGCCCGGCTTTGAGCCCGACGGGGAATCTTTGCGCCCGCGTGCATGAAGGTGGGCGCGTCCCATCCGGCCACCGTTACCGCTTCCAGTACCCCACTGTGCACCAGTTCCGATACGGCGACGGCGGCGTCCTTGCGTGGGAGGCGGAAGTAGTCCGCAAAGCAGCGGGCCGTGCCGATGCCGTGTGCCTGGGCGGCCGCTTCGATGAGCCGGAGCATGGCCTCATGTTTGTCATCCGGCGAAGCTGGCGCATACCAGCCATCGCCGTCCCCGGCAGGGCCAGTCCTCAAGGGCTGCGGCAGGACCTTCTCCACGAGAGTGTAGCGGCGCTCAAACTGGTCATTGCGTGAGGCTGCGCCCACCACGCCCTGCTCAAACAAGCCTTCGAGGGTGCGTTTAACGGCGCTCCAGTTCCAGCCCCATTCGTCGTTGTTCTTTTGTTCTTCGTGGCCGATCCTGCCCTTGACTTCGCGCGCCGTGAGCGGACGGCTCCGCGACAGCAGCCCCAGGACCTGCTCCTCCAAGGATGCCCGGAGCTGCGCGTCAAGGCCGGCGGACCCCATCCAGGTGCGGTTTTGCCACACGCGCAAGTCCTGGAAATGTTCCGGGCGGATGTAGCTGGCCTCGTGGGCCCAGTACTCCATCATCTTTCGGGGGGCAGTCCCGGACAGGGTGGAGAGAATGCTCCGGTCATAGTCGCCAAGCCGGGAAAAGAAGGGCAGGAAGTGGCTGCGGGAGACCACGTTGACGGAATCTATCTGCACCAGCTGCAACTGCGCAAAAGTCCGGCCCACCGCCCGTGCGGTGACGGGTTGGGCGGGCCGGACTCCTGCAAGTGCCTGGGAGTTGAGGGCTATGCGCCGGGCCTGTGACAGGCTCAGGCTTGCCGCCATGGGTACAACTCCCGGACTCTAGTGTTTTGGTGGAACGCTTGACTCAATTACACGCGTGCCGGCTCATCGGGTGAGCGGTAGGCCGTGATCTCTTCGGACTCTTCGGCCTGGTCGGCGTTGGGATCCAGGGAAATGACCCCGTAGGTCCATCCCCGGCGGCGGTACACCACGGAGGGGATGCCGGTGGCGGAATCGACGAACAGGTAGAAATCATGCCCGACCAATTCCATGTTGTCCACGGCGTCGTCGAGCGACAATGATGTCGCCGGGAAAACCTTGTGCCGGATCAAAACCGGCGAATCTCCGGCCGGGATGTCGTTTTCGATCTCGTAGGGAGACTTTTCCTCCACGGCCTCCGGCGAAGACTGGGCGTAGATCGGTTCAGAACTGCTAACCGGGGTCAGGGATCCGGTGGCTTCGTTCACGGCGACGGGGGCGTGACGGCCGTGGTGGACCTTCTTCTTGTCCTTGGCCCGGCGCAACCGCTCCAAGAGCTTGCCGTAGGCCAGGTCAAAGGCGGCAAACTTGTCGGCTGCCGCGGCTTCTGCACGGATCACAGGACCCCTGCCTACCACTGTCAGCTCAACCGTCAGGGGGGACTCTGCTGCACGGGACTTTGTTTCCTTGGAAACC
>JBAUMA010000152.1:0-4627 GCA_049578485.1 Specibacter sp. | reverse complement strand
CACCCCCAGGTCTCGACAGGCTTGACCACCGGTGGTCGAGCTTGGGGCCACGGCCGCGAGGGCCCCACTGCGAGCTTGCGAGCAGCGGGAGCGACTGGGGAGCGAGACCCCTGGCCTGGATCGGCTGCCGATGTCGCCGGCCGGTGGGGTCAGCCGGCGAGGTATTTGATGATGAGGGCTTCGGCCTGGCTGTAGTCGAGGGGGCCGGTGTGTTGGCGGCGGTTTCCTGACCCGGTATTTTCCCAGCGGTTGGTGCTGTCTGCCGGGGGCGTGCTGCCACCGGGTGTTGCCGTGTTGACGGGCGGTGCTGGCCTCGAGGATGTTGTTGATGGTGTGTCGGTGAGGGTGGTGTTGATGGTTTTGGCGAGCCATTTCGGGTAGGAGGGCGGGTCGATGTCGGGTGGTTGTGGTGGGTAGTAGGCGCCGGTGGGTGAGGTCCAGCCGGGCCGGCCGGAGGCGGTCATGGTCGGGGTCCAGCCGCGTAGTTTCATCGCGGCCCGTTCCGGGGACTGGTTCTTGCGTCGGCGGCCTTTCCGGGTGCGGTCGTCCTTGAAGTGTTTGAGCAGGTGGTGGCGTTTATCCAACGGTTCCAGGTTCTCCGGGACACTCAGTCCTCCGGTGGCCCAGGGGGTGAGGTGGTCGATCTCGGCGTGGGCGGCCTTGGCCGTGCAGCCCGGGAAGGTGCAGAACTCGTTCGCGGCCCGCAGCATGATCCGCATCTTCTTGCTCACCCGTCGGGTTTCCGGGCTCAACGCCAACGCTTCCCCCGTCATGGGATCGGTAAACGCCCGGTAGAAACACGGCGCGTTAGCCAGCAGGCGTTTGGCGACATCGATACTGATCGGCCCGTACCCCTCCAGCATGGCCGGGTCATGGGAGGCCCCCACCAGCGACAAGGCAGGGATCAACACCACCGGGATGACCGCCGGCATCGGCGGCACCCCCGAAAAACTCACCGAGGCACCACCGCCATCACACCCCGGCACCTCCATACCAGCGGAAACACCCCCCGAGGAGCCGCCGGGCCGGGCTGTTCCACCGGGCCGGGCTGTGCCGCCGGGCTGTGTTGTGCCGTCGGGCTGTGTTGTGCCGTCGGGTTCAAGGGTCCATAGCGCTGGTGCGGCATGGGCGGGGTCGTTGTAGTTCGGGGTCGGGAAGACAGGGATCTGCCACTCGGCCAGGGTGAAGAACCGGGCCGGTAGGCTCCCCGGATCCCCCGGCTCCGGTTCCGTCATCTCCAGGAGCCGGATGTCTTGGGCATAGTCCTCCGGCACCACCGGTGGCTGGACGGTCCCGCACGGGTCAAAGCCCGGGAAACCGTAAGAACCGGCAGCCGGAATTGGTTCCTGTGCCGGTCGGTGGTTGTTGATGCCGTTGGCTGTCAGGGATTGGCCCAACAGGAGTGTTGCGGCGATATCGGCCCGGAGTTGGGTCAGGGTGCGGGGTTCGCCGGGGCCTTGGGCGTTGCGGGCCAGGAAGGTGCATTGATCCCAGATGCCCTCCACCGTGGGGGCTGGCAGATGCACGTTGAGCCAGGACATGCCATCGTGCACGCGTTGGACGTCCATCCGCCGCCTCCCGTAGGCGGCCTTGGTGCGGGTCGTGATGGATTCCGGATGGGACTTCTCCCGCAACCGGCGCGCCTTGCCCCGAAAGGAGACCAACGTGCACCCGGGTGTTTTGCCCAGCAGGGCCTGCTCATAAGCGTCGATGGCCTCCGCCGGGATCCCGGCGGCACGCAAGGTGCTGGTTTCCTCCGCGATAACCACCGCATGCCCCCACGACAGCACACCCTCCCGCAGCTGCAACCAGGTGGCCGGTAGTTCCCGGACCAGGGCCAGGGACTGCTCAATCAACACCCCGGCCAGCCCCTCATCGATCGTTAACACCGCGGCGATCTCAGCCCTAGCACTCATCGAGGAGACCATGGACTGCCACCGATCCAAACCCAACGCCGCCTCCTCAGCCCGAGCCGCCGTATGGAACCGTTCAATCAGGGCCGCTTTGCACGCCGCCGTGCGGGCCTCCACCAGGGCCACCGCGGCCAGGGCTGCGGCACACTCATCCATCACGGCCCGGGCCACCTGAACCTGTGTCAGCCGGGGCACCGCCGACATGTCCGACGGGTCAGCGAATGGCGCAAACCCCGGCAACTCCACGAACCCTGGAACCGCCGGATCGAAACGCTCCACCACAGGAAACCTCATCGCGGTGATGAGTTCCGCCGCACCAGGTGCGGCGGCCGGAACGCCCCGATTCCCGGGGCCCCTCACCGGGCTACCCATACCCCCAATTTTACCCCAAACGTTCCCCATAGTGAATAGTTACGGGAACAAATATACTAATCAATCGTGCTGACCCCGACCCGCACCCGGAGCCTCGGACCGCAGAACAAGGCCGGGGAGCGGGTGGGGATCGGCCACCTGGGTCTCGACAAGCTCGACCACCGGGACTCCCCCGGACTCGACGTGGGCCCACGCCCGCGAGGGGCCCGGGCCTGGACCCACAAGCACGAGGGCCCCGCTGCGAGCTCACGAGCAACGGGAGCACTTGGGGCGGAACGAGACTGGGGAACAAGTGGGGATCGACCACCGATTGCTCGACGGCCAGGGGCTCGACAACCAGTGTCTCGACAGGCTCACCCCCCGGCGCCGGCCTGGGTCTCGACAGGCTCGACCCCCCGGGGATCCGATCTCCGGGCCTGCACGCTGGACTAGCGCGTGCTGCCCGCCAACAGCCCGCGGCCGCGCAAGAGTCGCTTTTCAACAGGCGCGAAGATGAGCAGTTCCACGGCGATGCCGACGAACAGGATAGTCAGGATGGCGGACATGACGATCCCCATATCCGCCAGCTGGCGCCCTTGTTCCAGCATGGAGCCCAGGCCGAAGCCGAGCGTGCCACCCATGGCGATGATTTCCGCGGCCATGAGGGAGCGCCAGGAGAACGCCCAACCCTGCTTGAGTCCGGCCACATAGCCGGGGAGGGCGGCGGGCAGCACCACGTGGACGGCCATTTCCCAACGGGAGGCGCCCAGCACGTGGCCCACACGGCGGTACTGCGGCGGGATCTGGTCCACACCGGCGATGAGGCCGTTGATGATGGAGGGAATAGCACCCATGAGGACCACAAAGTAGACGGTCGCGTCGGTGAGGCCGAACCAGATGATGGCGGCCGGCACCCAGGCCACCGACGGCAGCACCTGGAGCCCAGAGATCAAAGGCCCAAAGGCGCGGCGCAGGACCTTCACCTGTGACAGCAACAGGCCGATGGGGGTGGCCACTATGACGCTGATGGCAAAGCCGATGACGCCGCGCTGAAGGGACGTACCCACGGCTTCCTGGACGGTGCCCGCACTCCAAAGCGCACCCAGAGAACCCAGGACATCCAAAGGGCCGGGTACCAGGTCGCGCCGTCGGAATCCCAGCGAGACGTAAAACTGCCAGGCCAGCAGGAGCACCACAAAGGCGGCCAACGGCAGCAGGACGCGTGAGTAATCAAAGCCGCGCCGCGCCGCGGGATCGGACTGCAGTGAATCCAGCCCGGCCTCGAGTGAGCGGATTTCCTCGGGGCTACCACTCTTCAGGGCAGGCGAGGTGACGGTTTCAGGCATGTCGGCGGATCTCCTCGCGCAATCGGGTGGTGATGGCTCCGGTCAGCTCGCCCGCCGCGGCCGCGTTGGTGCGGTGTTCCTCGGAGACGTTCCACTCGGCCACCACGCGTCCGGGCCGGGACGACAGCAGCAGGACCCGTTGTCCCAGCCGCACGGCCTCGCGCACGTTGTGGGTGACAAAAATGATGGTGCGTCCGGTTTCCTTCCATACGCGTTCCAGCTCGTCGTGCAGCAGGTCTCGGGTGATGGCGTCCAGGGCGGCAAAGGGCTCGTCCATGAGCAGCAGCGGCCGGTCCTGCGCCAGCGACCGGGCGAGGGCCACGCGTTGGCGCATGCCGCCGGAAAGCTCATGCGGGCGTTTGTCGGCCGCCTGACTCAGATGCACGAGCTCCAGCAGCTCATCGGCGCGGGCCCGGCGCTCGGCCCTGCCCACTCCGCGCAGCTTTAACGCCAGCTCGATGTTGCCCCGGGCGCTGAGCCAAGGGAACAGCGCCGAGTCCTGGAACATGAACGCGGCGCCGTCCGCCGGGACCTCCAGGGCGCCGGCGGACGGGGTGTCGAGCCCGGCAATGATGTTCAGCAGCGTGGACTTTCCACAACCCGAGGCGCCCAGCAGCGCCACGAACTCGCCCTGCCCAACGGTTGCGTTGACGTCCTCCAGCACAGGGGCACCGGAGCCGAAGCGCTTGCCCACGTTTTCCAGTACGACGGCGGGCCGTGCGTTTGCGCTGTCAGCCCGGGTGACGCCGTCGTTTCCTGCCTCGGAAATCTTTGCGCCGGTTGCGAGTTGTGTCATTCCGTGCCCAATCCCGCTGCCGACACAGGGGCTTGGCCCGCTGCCTTCAGCACCGCATTCAACGGTCCTAGGTCAAAGATCCCGGAGATGTCGGCCTGCTTGGTGACCCCGGCGGCAACACCGTGCTCCAGCAGCTTCGGGAAGGTGGCGGCCAGGGGGTCCGGGGAGAACTGCAGTTCGGCCAGAGAACGGTCAATGACGTTCTGCGCCAGCGGCTTGCC
>JBAUMA010000151.1:0-1914 GCA_049578485.1 Specibacter sp. | reverse complement strand
GTTGTGGCGTTCGCCGATCTCGCCCCAGTAGTCAACGGAGGCCCCGCCCATGGGATCGGCACCGATCCGGATGCCGGCGGCGCGAATGGCGTCAAGGTCCAGCACCGACGGCAGGTCGTCAACGTAGCTGGAGAGGAAGTCGAACTTGCCCGTGGACGGGGCGGTCAGCGCCTCGGCCAGGGGAAGGCGGCGCACGCCGCGCAGCCCGGCCTCCAGGAGTTCGTTGGCGCGGTTGGCAATCCAGCCCGTGGCGTCCGAATCGGCCGGGCCGCCGTGCGGGGGGTTGTACTTGAAGCCGCCGTCGCCGGGCGGGTTGTGCGACGGCGTCACCACGATGCCGTCGGCGAGATCCGTGGTGCGGCCCTTGTTGTGGCTGAGGATCGCATGCGACACGGCGGGGGTGGGTGTGAAGCCGTGCCGGGCGTCGATGAGCACCTGCACGCCGTTGCCGGCCAGCACCTCAAGGGCCGTGTTCTGGGCCGGTTCGCTCAGCCCGTGGGTGTCCTTGCCCATGAACAACGGGCCCGTGATGCCTTGCCCGGCGCGGTATTCAATGATGGCCTGGGTGATGGCGGCGATGTGGCCCTCGTTGAAGGAGGACTTCAGCGACGAACCCCTGTGCCCGGACGTGCCAAAGGCCACGCGCTGGGCGGGGTCGGCCAAGTCCGGGGTGAGGTCGTAGTAGGCGTCAATCAACTCGGTGAGGTCAACAAGGTCCTGGGGAAGGGCAACAGTGCCCGCGCGGCTAGCCATGCCACCCAGCATGCCAGAGCGGGGGCGCCGCCGCACCCGGTTGTCACACTGTGGACGGTTTGGTTCCGCGGCTATGCGGGGATGACCGCATGCTCGACTACGATGGGAGGCACGATTCCCACTTTCCCCTTGACCCTCCATGTGCAGGGTCCCTCCCGCAGGAGCCAGCAGTGTCCAATCAGCCGGATCAGCCTCAGCAATACTCCGGAACGCCGCCGGACTACACGCCCCCGAGTTACATGACCCAGCCCGCAACACCCCCGGCCGGCAGCGAAAACCCGGCAGGCGGCCAAAGCCCCTACGGGCAGAATCCGTACGGCCAAAACTACGGCCAAAATCCGTACGGCCAGAACCCTTACGGCGCCCCGCAGACGGGTCAGTTTGCGCAGCCGCAGTTTGCCGCCCCCACCTATTACCAGGGCGGCCCGGGCTATGTTGACGCGACGAGCGGTCCCCGCGGCTTGAGCCTGGCCAGCATGATCATCGGCCTGGGGTCGCTGTTCCTCGCCGGATGGCTCATCATTCCGCAAATCGTCGGGATCGTCCTGGGTCATGTGGCGTTGAAGAAGGAAAGCCCGCAGGGCAACCCGTTCTCCATCACCGGGCTGATCACCAACTATCTGGCCCTGCTGATCTACATCGGCATCTACGCCTTCGTGATCTTCGCCCTGATGAACATCAGCGATTTCTCCACCGGCCCGGAGTCCGCCTGGTCGGCCCGGCGCTAGATGATTAAGTCCTATTGGTTTTAGTGGTCGTAGGCGGTGAGTGAGCGTTTCCGGGGTGCGTTGATGCGCCAGTTGTGCCAGATCCCGGCCGCGAGGGCCAGGAGCTTGGCCGCGATTCGGGCGTAGACGCCGGCAAGGGTGCGGCCGCCGTGATATTCGAGGCTGAGTTGGCCCTTGAGGGTGTCAAAGACGGACTCGATCCATTGCCGGACACCGCCGAGTTTGCCGAAGCGTGGTCTCTCGTCCTTGCGGTCGGGCCGGATCAAGGTGGCTCCGAGGTCCTCGGTGATGAACCGTTCAAAGTCTTTGCCGGCGAAGCCCTTGTCGCCGAGGATGACCTGTCCGTCGTGGATCAGGTGGTGGTCGTGTTCCAGGAGCGCTTGGGTGACTTCGCGTTCACCGATTGTCGGGTTGGCCAGGCCCCAAATAACCG
>JBAUMA010000150.1:0-12478 GCA_049578485.1 Specibacter sp. | reverse complement strand
GTGACTAATCCCGCTACGGCCCAGACTTCCCAGAAGCCCGTCCTGGTTGTGGACTACGGTGCCCAGTACGCCCAGTTGATTGCGCGCCGTGTGCGTGAGGCCAATGTGTACTCGGAAATCGTGCCGCATACCTATACAACTGCGCAGTTGCTGGCTAAAAACCCAGCTGCCATCATCCTCTCCGGTGGACCTTCAAGCGTCTACTCCGAGGGTGCGCCCAACGTTGGCGCCGACCTGTTTGAAGCCGGTATCCCGGTCCTGGGCATTTGCTATGGCTTCCAAGCCATGGCCGCCGCCCTGGGCGGAACCGTTGCCGAAACCGGTCTGCGCGAATACGGTGCCACCGACGTCACCCTGGTCGGCGAAAGCCGCTCCATCCTGGCGTCCACCCCCGCGAACCAAAACACGTGGATGAGCCACGGCGACAGCGTGCAAAAAGCCCCCGAAGGCTTTGACGTGCTGGCATCCTCCGCCGGCGCACCCGTTGCAGCGTTTGCCAACGAGGAAAAGTGCCTCTTCGGTGTCCAGTGGCACCCCGAGGTCAAGCACTCCGAGTTCGGCCAGAAGGTCCTGGAGAACTTCCTGTTCAACGGTGCCAAGCTGGAAAAGAACTGGACCGCCACCTCCATCCTGGACGAGCAGGTTGACCGCATCCGTGAGCAGATCGGCACCGCCAAGGTTATCTGCGGCCTCTCCGGCGGCGTTGACTCAGCCGTTGCAGCCGCACTCGTGCAGCGCGCCGTGGGCGATCAGCTCACCTGCGTGTTCGTCAACCACGGCCTGCTCCGCCAAGGCGAGGCAGAGCAGGTGGAGCTCGACTTCGTGGCCTCCACCGGCGCGAAGCTTTACGTTGCCAACGAACAGGACCGCTTCCTGAACGCCCTTGCCGGCGTCTCGGACCCGGAGACCAAGCGCAAGATCATCGGCCGCGAATTCATCCGGGCCTTCGAGGAAGCCGAGCGTGCCATCATGGCCGAGGCCGCCTCCGAGGGCGAGGAGATCAAGTTCCTGGTCCAGGGCACCCTGTACCCCGACGTCGTCGAATCCGGTGGTGGCGAAGGCGCAGCCAACATCAAGAGCCACCACAACGTGGGTGGCCTGCCCGAGGACCTGCGGTTCGAGCTCGTTGAGCCGTTGCGCGCGCTGTTCAAGGACGAGGTCCGTGCGGTTGGCGCCGAGCTGGGCCTGCCGCCCGAGATCGTCGGACGCCAGCCGTTCCCCGGCCCCGGCCTGGGCATCAGGATCGTCGGCGAAATCACCGGTGAACGCCTGGAACTGCTTCGCAAGGCGGACGCCATTGCCCGCGCCGAGCTCACCGCAGCCGGCCTGGACGACGAAGTATGGCAGATGCCCGTCGTGTTGCTTGCCGACGTCCGCAGCGTTGGCGTCATGGGCGACGGCCGCACCTACGTCTACCCGATCGTGCTCCGTCCTGTGTCCTCCGAGGACGCCATGACGGCCGACTGGTCACGCCTGCCATACGATCTGCTGGCGCGGATCTCCAACCGAATCACCAACGAGGTGGAAGGCGTCAACCGGGTTGTCCTGGACGTCACCTCCAAGCCGCCTGGAACCATCGAGTGGGAGTAACGCCCCGCCACAGCGCATAGCGCAGTCAGGGACGCTGGGGAGTGCCAAAATGGGCTGATTTATGGCTTAATTGGTGCTCCCCAGTGTGCCGAACAGGCAATATCGGGCTCGGCGGGATAGCCTGAATTGCATGTCAGTATGGTCAAGACCGTTCCGCGCAAGTGCAGATAAGAAGGCAACCGTGTCCGAAGTGGCAAGTCCGAATGAAAGCTCAGTGGAGCTTCAAACATGGCTTGCGGGATTGGATACCTATGCCGGGCCTGACACTGCGCTGGCTTTCGCCAAGACGGAATCGGGCTGCATTGATCTCACGCATGCACACCCCTCCGGCCTCGCACAGTTGCTGGCAGGGCGAAAAACCCGCTTGTCGACGCTGGTCCGCGAGCCCGAACACTACGCCACGGCCAAGCGTGCCGCGGCAGCGCTGCGTGCCAAGGTCTTTGAGCTGAGCACCGACCGCGGGATCGACGTCGGCTACCTCGCCGCCGGGTTGGCCCGCTGGTCCGCCGTTGGGGGACAAAACAGCGGCGCCGTGTGCGCACCTGTGCTGCTGGCCGCCGTCGCACTGAGCGTGCGGGCCGGCCAGGACGACTACGAACTCCAGCTCATGGAGCAGGCACAGATCAACCCGGCCCTCGTGGAGCACCTCCGCGAGCATGCCAACATCAGGGTCGACGCCCCCGCCCTGGGCCGCCTGGCCTACAGCACCGCCCGCTTCGACCCGGCACCCGTGCTGGACAAGCTGCGCACCCTGCTGGCACCCATCGACGGCGCCACCGTGGAACACGACCTCCTGGTGTCCACCTTCGCGTTCCTGGCCAACAACTTGCGTGACCCCGCCCTCCTTGCCGGCACCGAACTGCTGGACAAATTGCAGCGCCACAGCGCCGACGACGTCCTGCCGGTGGAACTTGAACCCGACTTTTCGCGCTTCACGTCCTTGGACGACAGGGACCCGGCCGAGGAAATCCTGGTGCGCGACGCCGATCCGCAGCAGCAGTACGTCCTTGACTTGATCCGTGCGGGCGAATCCGTGCTGGTCTCCACCCCTCCGGGCACGGGCCAAACACAGACTGCCATCAACGCAATCACCCAGCTGGTGCACGACGGCAAGAGCGTGCTGGTGGTGGGTGAGCGCCGCAGCACCCTGAACGAGCTGGCCCAGAACCTGGGCGAATTGGACCTCGACTCGCTGTTGTTGCAGCTGAGCGCCCAGACGGGCCCGCAGCAGTTGAAATCGCAGCTGATCCGCTCCATCACGCGCAACGAAAAAGCCGTGGAGCCGCAACTGGCCGGCCTCCACGAAACGCTGGTGGACCACCGCCACCAGCTGGTTGACCACGTTGCGAGTTTGCACAATGTGCGTGAACGATGGGGCTGCTCGCCCTACCAGGCCATGCAGTCCCTGGCCGAGCTGACCTCCATCCACCCGGCCCCGGCCACCACCGTCAGGCTCAAGCGCAGCGTCCTGGACAGCATCAAGGACCGTGCCGACCTGAATGACCGCCTGCGCCGGGCTGCGGAACTTGGCTCGTTCAGCAAGGTTGCCGTCAGCAGCGCCTGGCACGGCGCCCGGCTGGTGACCCGCAAGGAAACCGAGGTGGCCTACGCCCTGGCCACCGAGCTGTTCGAACAGGTTCCGGAGTTTTCCGCGAAGATGCGCGACGTTGCCGAGTTTGGGCAGATCCGCCATGGCAGCACGTTTGCCGAGTGGGGAAACCAGCTGAGCATGCTGGTGGCCATCCGCGAAAGCCTCGACAAATTCAAGTCCGACGTTTTCGACTGGCCCATTGATGAAATGATCGCCGCCACGGCCACGGCCGCCTGGCGCCGGGAAAATGGCATCGACATGCCGGCCCTGCAGCGCGCCCGGTACCGCCGCAACGCCAAGGACTTTGTGCGCCCCGGCGTCCACATTGCCGACCTGCACGCTTCGTTGGTGCTGGTCAACGAACAAAGCGCCCTGTGGGCCGAGGCCGCCACCAGCAAGCGCCACCCCACGGTTCCGGCCGGACTGGCCGAGCTCAACCGCACATACAGTGAACTGAGCAAGAAACTCCAGACGCTCGGTGCCTGCCTGGAACGCACTGTTGACGGTGGCGATCTGCTCAACTTCAACGCAGCAGAGCTGGTGGGCCGCCTGGACGCGCTGGTTCAAGACAAGTCGTCCCTGGAAACCCTGCCCGAACGCACACTCCTGCTGGAAAACATGCGCGAGCAGGGCCTGAGCGAGCTCCTGGACGATCTGTCCCGCCGCGAGGTTGGCGCCTCAGAGACCCGCGCCGAACTGGAACTGGCCTGGTGGCAGTCCGCCCTCGAGGCCATGATCAGCGGCGATGACTACCTGGCCATGTCCGACGGCGACAACCTGCGCCGCCTCGAAGCCGAGTTCCGGCTGGCAGACCAGACGCACGTGGCCTCCGGGCCCGCCAGGATTCGCTGGAAACTGGCGCAAACGTGGCGTGAAGTGGTGGCCGGCAACAACCGCCAAGGCGAAATGCTCCGCAACGTCCTCAAGGACGGCCGCGTTTCCCTGGACGCCCTTGGTGCCCAGGCGCCGGACCTGCTCAAGAACCTGGTGCCCATCTTCACCGCAAGCCCCCTCGTGGTGCCGACGGTCATCCCCGCCGGGCACCGCTTTGACGCCGTAGTGATCTTGGACGCCGAGTCCACCTCCCTGCAATCGGCGCTGCCCGCTTTGGCGCGTGCCGGCCAGGTGGTGGCCTTTGGCGACGAACAAACCGCATGCCCCCGCAGTTTTACCGTTGCCGTGGGCAACCCGGAGAACCGGGCCGCCGAACAGCACCCGTTGGAGAGCGTGCTCGGCGCCCTGTCCAGGGTCTTGCCGCGCCACCGCCTGACAGTCTCCTACCGGGCCGTGGACGAGGACCTGGTCCTGCAGCTGAGCAACGGCTTCTACGATTCACAGTTGCAGCGTCTTCCCGACGGCCGCGCCGTGACGGGGCTGGAACGTGCCTTGACCTTTGACTACCTACCCGACGGCAAGGGCTTGCCCGGGGCCGGCAGCGGCGGCGTGGAATCCGTGGTGGCCGAGGTCAACCGTGTGGTGGACATGGTCTTTGAACACGCACGGGTGCGTCCGCGTGAGTCGCTGGCGGTCATCACCGCCAGCGACAGGCACGCCGTCAGGGTGGCCCAGGCCATCCGCCTGCAAATGGCGAACCACCCGCTGCTGGCCTCCTTCTTTGAGTCCGGCCCGGAATCCTTCCGCGTTGTCACGGTGGACAGGGCAGCAGGTATGGTGCGCGACCGCGTCATCTTCTCCCTGGGCTATGGGCGCACCCCGCACGGCCGTGCCCTCCACGGCTTTGGATCGCTGTCCGAGCCGGATGGCCGCGCGAAATTTGCCTTGGCCATGACCCGTGCCCGGCACAACATCCACATCATCACCTGCTTCCGTCCCGAGGACCTGGACGAGCAGCGCCTGAGCAACGGCGCGGTGGACTTCTTTGAATTGCTGGACCGCGAACTGGCTGGCAACTCTTTGCTGGGCACAGCCGCCTCAAGGGCTCAGGAAAGCGAACGGCAAACGGGTGAAGACCCGCTGGTCGCCGACCTTGCCGACAGGCTGCGCGCCCGCGGAGCCCGCGTCTGGCACCACTATGACGGCGCCCTGGACATCGTGGCAGCCCCGGATCCCGTGCAACTGCTGGGCCGCGAAGAACACGAAATCCCTGTCCCCGTTGCGGTGGAGTCCGATGGCACCGCCAAGTACCAGAACATGAGCGTGCGCGAGCGCAGCCGGCTCCGTCCGCAGATGCTCGAGCGGCTTGGCTGGCGCTATGTTCCGCTGTGGACCATTGAAGTGTTCACCGACCCTTCCAGCTGCGCCGACCAGATCGGCCGGTACCTGGGTTTGTCTTCGTCCGGCGGCGACGCCGACCTGGCCTCCTTGATGGGGGGCGCCCTCGACACCTCGATGACCGCTGTCATCGACTCGCCGCGCTCACGTCGCAGGACCCCCGCGGGGGAGCACGCTGCAAGTGGCCGTCCGGCCCAGGGCACTTCGCAGGACGCCCCAGCGGCTGCAGTTCCCGCCGACAACGGGGCCGCAGATCAAGATGGTGGCAGGGAGCCCAGTGCTGCACAGCACAGTGCCGAGCAGCTGGATGCCGCTCCATCGGCTGTTGGGACCGAAGCAGACGGAGCGGGCGACACCGGGAGCGACACCCCCGCAAACGCTCCGAGGGATTCGGGCAACGGCCCCACCACGGTCGATGCGCCAGGAAAAGAAACACCAGCAAGTGAAGAAAGCGTGGACACGGTGACCAAGCCGGAGAATGACAGCAATAGCGACGCCACGGAAAGCCCCGAGTCCGCGGGTGCACCTGCCCCCACGCCCGGGAGCCCGGAATCGGAGGTTTTGCCCAAGGTGGCCCCGAACGACGAGGCCCACACCTGGGGCGACGCGGCCACGGAGCGCGGGCATGACGAATGGTTACGCGAAAACCGGCCGCCGCACTGGAGCTAGCCACTTCGCGCACCATCAATTCACCAATATCAAGAAGAGTTTGCCACGGGCCGATGCCCCCGCAAGGGGCACGGCCTGTTCGGCTGTTGCGGCAACAACCACCAGGCCCTGCGTCTCCTGGCTGGGAAGCAGCCCGCCGCCGGAGCCGGACAGGACCGGCGTCCACAAAACGGGCACATTCCGTGCCAGGACCTCGTTGCTGCTTGGACCATCCAGGCCCTTGCTGGAGCTGAGCACCACGTTCACCAGTTGACCCTGGCGCAACAACTGGACAGTGGTGGGATCGGCAAGCCGCAGCGGAACCGCCTGGCTGCCGGGAGGCGCTCCAATCAGCAGTTCCTCGCCGACGAGGGCCGCGTCCGTCATGACCTCCCCGCGGCGCACGGGGCCGGAAACCTGCCGGCCAATCCACATGCCTGCCCCGGTGCCCTTGTGTGGCGAAGCCCCGTCCACGCCACCTGGTGCGGACCCTGCAACAGCTTCGGTGCCGGAGGCGGGCAGGATACCGTCCGGGACCATGGCCGGGCTCACCGCAAGGGGAGCCAAATCGGCCGCCGCGAGGGTATGGCCGGCCGGGAGGTCGCGCGCGGCGACCAGGACGGTGGTGGTTTCCGGACCGGACGGGGTCATTTGCGCAACGGCCAGCGCGGCCGCGGCGCAGAGGAGTAGTGCAGCCAACAGGCGCCGTCGCCGGCGCACCCACCGGGAGAATTTCTCGCGTGGAGTCTGTGGCCGGGAACGCGCTGCCCACGCGCCACCGCGCCAGGCAGGATGGGCGGATTGTGGCGGGTTTGCGGCTCGGTTGGAGGTCCTCATGGGACCACGCTAGGCCCGTTTCGCGGCAGGGATCGGCGCAACAACCGCGATTGTGCACGCGGGAACGGGGTACCCCGCCTGTGCAGGGAACAAATCGAAACTACCTGGCTGGCCGGCAATCCCGGCCGCGAATCAGGCAACCAGGCAAATGATCCGGCTGGAAATGCCAGCCTGAAGGTACTGCCGGAGCCGAAGGCTTAGCCTGCCACGCTTGCGGGGGTCTTGGCTGCGCTGCCCGACGTTGCGGGGGCGGCCGGCGTGGCGCTCTTGGACGCAGAAGAGTCGCCGGTCGGGGTCGCTGCCGGTACCGTGCTGGAGCCAGAGCGCGAATCCGTGCGGTAGAAGCCGGATCCCTTGAAAACCACGCCAACCGAGTTGAACTTCTTGCGCAGGGCGCCGCGGCATTCCGGGCATACGGTCAAGGAGTCGTCAGTGAACGACTGCTGGATGTCGAATGCATGGCCGCAATCTTTGCAACCGTAGGCGTAAGTGGGCACCGGTTCTCCTTCTGGATACATGCGTCAGGACCGCGACTGGCTGGCAGTCCAAGGTCCTGAGTGCTAATTCTATCACCGACAGTCACAACGCCTTGGGGGAGGCAATTATTTCACGCGGACCATGACCGTACTGCCCGGAAACCGCCGGGGGTCACAATGTAGTCCACCGGCTGGTCCAAGGCGTCGTGGGGGAGGCGCCCCGGTTCCACCACTTCCCGTTCATAAACGACGGCGGCCATTGGCACCGCGCCCGCCGCACCCATCTCGCCACCCGCTTCAGAACGCCCCGCCGGAGCGGGGCGAAGCGCGGCCAGGAACCTGTCGTAATAGCCGCCGCCCTGGCCCAGGCGGACTCCGGCCGTGTCCACGGCCAGCGCCGGCACTATCACACCGGCAACGGCGCCCAGCTCGGCAAAGGCTCGCCGGGGCCCCACGGGCTCCATGACGGGAGCCAGTGTGCTGCGGGCCATCGCTACGCCGGGCGTCCACGGCGTCCAGCTGAGCTGGTGGCCGGGTTCGCAGATGGGGACAAAAACACGGTGGCCGGCCCGCACCAGATCGGCCAGCAGCAAACCTGTGGGGGGTTCCTGGCCGGTGGACACATAGGCGCAGATCGGCTGCGGGTGCGTGGCTCCCAGCTGTTCGGCCCACCCCAGCCCGGCGGTGGCGAGGCCGGCAGCGGCAAGGCGACTGGCGGCGTCGTCCATCAAACGGCGGTCGGCACGCAGCCGGGCACGCCACTGGTTTTTGGTGTCTTCGCTCATGGCAGGACCTGTTCGCTGGACAGTGATATCCCCAACTTAGCAAGCGAATTCGCAGGATTGGCGCGCACGTCCGCTAGCCTAGGTGCATGACTTCTGTATCTCGTGTCCGCAAGGCAGTAATTCCCGCGGCCGGTTTGGGGACGCGATTCCTGCCGGCCACCAAGGGCATGCCCAAGGAAATGCTGCCCGTTGTTGACAAGCCCGCCATCCAATACGTTGTGCAGGAAGCGGTCAGTGCCGGCCTCACCGACGTCTTGATGATCACCGGGCGCAACAAGCGCGCCCTTGAAGACCACTTTGACCGTGTGCCGGTCACCGAGCAGCTCCTCGAAGCCAAGGGCGACACCGAGCGCCTGGCCGCCGTCCAGCATGCCACCGACCTCGGCGAAATCCACTACGTCCGCCAGGGCGACCCCAAGGGCCTGGGCCACGCGGTGCTGCGTGCCAAGACCCACGTGGGTGACGAGCCCTTCGCGGTGCTGCTCGGCGATGACCTCATCGACGAGCGTGACGAACTGCTGACCACCATGATTGAGGTCCAGGCCCGCACCGGCGGATCCGTGGTTGCCTTGATCGAAGTGCCCAGGGACAAGATCTCCGCCTACGGCTGCGCCGACATGACCGTGATCGAGGGCGAGGACTACGTCCGCGTCAACCATCTGGTGGAAAAGCCGGCTGTGGAGGACGCCCCGTCCAACCTGGCCGTGATCGGACGTTACGTGCTGCACCCGGCAGTTTTTGAAGTCCTGGAGAACACGCCTCCGGGACGCGGCGATGAAATCCAGCTCACCGATGCACTCCAGACTTTGGCTACCCGAGAGGGCGAAGGCGGCGGCGTGTACGGTGTGGTGTTCAAGGGCCGCCGTTACGACACCGGCGACAAGCTCAGTTACCTCAAGGCCGTGGTGACACTCGCCTGCGAGAACGACGAGCTTGGCCCGGACCTGCGCGAATGGCTGGGAGAGTTCACAGCCGGAATCCAGAAGTAGGGCCCGTGTGGGGCCGGGCCATCTGGCCGGTCACTCTGGAATCCGGTGATTTGGTCTTGCGTCCCATCAAGCTCCGCGACAAGGCGGAATGGACGCGGGTGCGGGCCCGCAACGCGGCATGGTTGCAGCCGTGGGAGGCCAGCAACCCGGTCAGCCAGGGTGAATTGCCCACGTTTGGCGGAATGGTGCGCGGCCTCAACGAGCAGGCCCGCATGGCCAGCGCGCTGCCGTTCGTCATTGCCGAACGGGTCCCCACCCAGTCCAAACCGGTCATTGTTGGCCAGCTGACTGTTTCCTCGATCATGTGGGGTTCGGCCATGATGGCCACGCTGGGCTACTGGGTGGACCAGGACCGGGCCGGGCGGGGCATTGCGCCCACGGCCGTGGCCATGGTGACGGACCACTGTTTCCAAACACTGGGGCTGCACCGGATGGAAATCAACATCCGCCCGGAAAACACGGCCAGCTTGCGGGTGGTGGAGAAGCTCGGGTTCCGGGATGAGGGACTGCGTCCGCGCTACCTGCACATCAACGGCGTGTGGGCGGACCACCGAAGTTTTGCGTTGACTGCCGAAGAGGTTCCCGGCGGAATTCTCAACCGCTGGCTTGCCAGCCGGCATTCCTAAGGAAATATCCGGTCACCTTGCGACACACCGGCAGTAATGCCGGGGGCGGCATGTTTCCCCTCTAGGGTTGAAACGTGGAGCCGCCCCTCGGGCGTTGCCATGATTTGGTGGTTGATACGACTGCCACGCCGCAGCCGGCACGCCAGACCAGCAGTTCCAGGAGACGTCAATGGAAAGCATTAATTCCGACGCCCACATCACAGTGGAGCCGGGACAGTCATCCATCATGCCCGTGAACCGAGCTGCGCCACTCAATATTCACTGGGGTCGCACCGCTTTGGCGCTGGTGGGCCTTTTGGCGCTCGTGACGGCGGGCATTTCCGGCGCGCTGAACGTGATCAACATTGGCTCCCCGGCCCTGTCCTGGCTGGGCCTGGTGATTTTTGCCGCCGTTTTGGCAGGGCTCCGCTCGGTGGCCATCCGCGAGCAAAACAACCGCCGCGCCGCCGCCACCGCCGCCGCAGAGCGTGCGACGGCGCAGGCACGTTCCGCTGCCCCGTCGCCTACCGCCGAGGTGCTTCGTGAGCCGGCATTGTTTGACGGCTCCGAAGGTGCCGCGCCGGCCCCCGTGCAAAAGCCGCTGACGGCCGAGGAATTGCGCAACGCCGCTTTGCGCGTTGCCGCCAAGGGCACAGCCGATGCCATTCTTGCCCACACACAGACCATTGCCGAGGGCGAGCTGGAGCCCGAGACCTGGGAACCCGTGGAGGTCCCCACCCCGGGCTATGTCACGGCGGCCCGCGCGGCCAAGCAGGAAGCTGCGTTGCAGGTCCCCGAGGTGCCGAAGTCCGAAGGTACCTCGATCAAGGCCGACCAGGCCGGCGTTGGCGTTGGGCCGTCCGTTCCCGTTGTGGTGGAAGGCGGCAAGGGCAGCGACGTTCCCGCGGCTGCCGGGCTGCCCGCGTTTGCGACTGCAGCGGCGTCCGGTGCGAAGCCGGCCAAGGGCGGGCACTGCCTGGCCAACCTCGATGACGTGTTGCAACGCCGTAGAGCATAAATATTCATAAGGTGGCCGGGTCCTTCGGGACCCGGCCATTTTTGTGCCTGTTTAGTTCTGCGGCCGCAGGGTAGTGTCAGGGCATGATTGTCGTGGCTGTTGCCGGAGGAACGGGCACCGCGGGCCGTGCCGTGGTTGCGGATGCCGTGGGACGCGGGTTTTCGGTGCGTGCCCTGAGCCGCCATGTGCCGGCCGCCGACGATCCGAAACGGGTGGCGGGGGCGGAGTACCTCGCCGTCGATTTCCGCACAGGCGACGGCGTGGAGGCGGCGCTGGACGGCGTCGACGTGCTGGTGGAGACGCTTGACGCGCGGACGGGATCGGCCCTGAAGGCGCTGCCCGCCACCTCCGTTGCCGTACTGGCCGCCGCGCAGCACGCCGGGGTGTCCCGCTGCGTGTTGCTGACGATTATCAATGCCGCCGAGTGCTCCATGGGCTACTACCAGGTGCAGGCGTCGAGGGCACGCAGCTACGAAGCGGCCGGAATCCCGACGACGGTTGTTTATGCCACGCAGTTCCACAACCTGGTGGCGGGGCTGTTTTCCGCCGGGGCCAAGGTGGGGCTCATCCCCGCCTTTACGGGCGTTTCCTTCCAGCCGATTTCGACGGCGGACGTGGCCCGGGTGCTGGTAGATGAGGCTGTTGCCAGCCAAACCGGCCCGGGTGATCACCGCTCGGTGCAGGCGGGAGGGCCCTCGGTGTGGACCATGAAGGCGCTGGCCGAGCAGTGGAAGACCATTACGGGGCGCCGTGGTGTGGTGACCGCGGTGCGCCTGCCTGGTGCGTTTGGCACGTTCCTGCGAACGGGCAAAAACCTTGTGCCGGACGCCGCCGTGGGCGGCATCGAGTTCGGCGACTGGCTGACGGCTCGCCGGTGAGCGGTGTCAGTTTGGAATCCGGACGCTGATGGGCATAATCTAGAAAAGTTGATGGTGTAACAGCCGTCACGGGGCTATGGCGCAGTTGGTAGCGCGCCTCGTTCGCATCGAGGAGGTCAGGAGTTCGAATCTCCTTAGCTCCACCCACAAGAAAGCCCCGCTGAGCTGCGACAACGCAGGTCAGCGGGGCTTTTTCGTGGCCCAAAACCCGAGCCATCGAGACCATGACCGTCGAATGCCAAGACTTCGAGGCCGGCTTCGATGTTATGAGTTGGACGTTGCCGGCGGGCGCGCGTCTCGTATCCGTGGGAGCGGAGTGACAAAAACAAAGAGCACTCCACTTGCCTCGCATGGGAGGCTGGTGGCGTGCACGAACGTGGAGCCCCTACTGCGTCCCGAGTGTGATGCCTTCGCGTGGTTTGCCCTTGAGCAACCGGAGCAGCTCGGCACCGATGGAGCGTGCCGCCTCACTGGCAGCCATATCGGAAGTGGTCTCTTCGATGGCGTTGACAGCCAGGAGCGCGCGGGCGAACGCCTCAATGTCGGCGAGTTTGTCACCGGTTGGTGCGTGGGCGTTTACAGCTATCGACATGACGCGGTACCTTTCCGTACTTAGGTTTAGACCTTAAGTCGACTGCCTGTGAGCAAGCCACGAAAATGCCGCAAAAATGGCCGGGTCACAACGTGGCGGGTGTCCGGGGCGGACGCCTTGATTATTTAGATTGTGCACAAGTTACTTGTGTGCAATACTTTAGTTGTGATCAACAGGCGAACTTCAGCAGAAGACGGATCCGATCCCCTGGATCAGATGGTGTGCTTTGCCCTGTAC
>JBAUMA010000149.1:0-5950 GCA_049578485.1 Specibacter sp. | reverse complement strand
GGACTGTCCCCTCGGACGTCGTCACGGGATATCCTCAATTCCTCCCATCCCAGGGACCACGTCGTCTCCAGCCTGCGGATGTCGCGCAAGTACTGATCGGGCGCGTTGTGGTGGGCGCCGTCGTATTGCAGGCTGAGCCGCTGCTCGCGGTACGCGCCATCGGGCCACAACTGCGGGCGGCCCCACTGGTCGCGAACCACAATATTCAGTTCAGGTTCGGGCAGGCCAGCGTCAACTAGCGCGAGCCGCAGATAGGTCTCCGGCGGCGAGTCGGCACCCACTCGAATCAATTCCAGGGCCGCCCGGGCGTTGCGCAGGCCCCGCAGCCCGGGACGCCGCGCCACCATGTTCACCAGGTCCGTCACGGCACAAATGGGCTCCCGCGGGACTGGAAAGTCCGGTCCGTGACTACACACCAGGAATTCCCCGGCAGCCACCAGGTCCTTCAGGGACAGGCACGCGGCAAGATCCAACCATGTTCGCGCGGGGCTCGTGAGCAGGACGTGGCCGAGCCGGCAAATTTCCCCGTCGGAAAGCGCAAGCCTGTGCCCCACCACGTTCACCCGCCGCGGCGCACCGGACAACGGCGGATTCGCCAGATGAATCTGCCAGTCATTGGCGGGCCCGGGCGGAAGGGGGATCCCCCACAGCTGCGCGGCCGACAGATGGCTAAGAACGGACAGTGGGTTGGCCTCGGTGTACGCAGCCAACGCCGCGGCACCCTGGAGCGGCATACCGGTGGGGATGAGTATTCCGCGGGAGACTCGAATCACGTCCTTGGCGCGCGTTCGCCCTCGCGGCAGGCCGGCGGCGTCGCACGCCCCGGTGGTGAACGATCTCCGAGAAAGGTGCTGCGGCAACGGGATTTTGCGCATATCCAATTGTTTCGCGGAAAATTACCCGATTTTTCGACTTATCCACAGGCAATTTCGGGCCTGGAAATCGATCGTACAGCAACTGTGAATGTCGGCGCCGCACACCGTCATCTACTCCCCGTTCGATTTCTCGGGAAGCTACTTGGCCATGGCGGAGGGCCACGGCAGCAGGGCGGGCAGGGCCACCGAATCCGCTGCCGCCTCTGCGCGCAGACTTCCCATGGTCGGTGTGCGCCCGGCCAGCCAGGCGGCAATGTCGGTCAGCATGCCGGAGATGGACACTGCGTTTTCGCCACCGCCAACGGTCATGGGCGGCAGGGCCAACGGAAGGAGCTTCAGCCGGGTGTTGGCGGGCACCCGGGCAGCAAGGAAGTCGATCAGGTAGAAGCAGAATTCCTTGGACCAGGTCTCCGGCCCGCGGCCCAGGTTCAGGTCGGCCAGGTGGATGACCAGTTCACGCCACAGCGCCAGCGCACCGTCGCGCACCACGCCGTCGCGGTAGGAAATGGGCAACTGCCACTGCTCCGCGGTCAGCCCGGTGAGGACCGTCAGCGCGCGCGAAAGTGCGGCGTCGAGATCGGCCCGGTGCTCCGCGGCGGAGTGGCCGGCCGCCATCTCGATCGCCTGGGTGCGCCCGCCCATGCCGCCGTCGTAGAACTCCACGGTTTCCCCGCGCAGGGTGAATTCAATCTGCCGGCCCATGGCGTTGCAGACGTTGGTGACGTGAGCCAGCACGTGTCCGCGGGTCCAGCCGGGCAGCTCGGTCGCGGCGCGGACGTCGTCGTCGCTCAGGCCGGCAATCTTGTTGCTGAGCACGTCGGCGGCGGTGCCGAGGGTCTTCATCAGCGCCTCGTTGGTGATATCAGTCATGCACTCAGAGTAGCCGCCCCGCAATCGCCGCCGGAACCACAATGCCCACATCCGGGGAGGACGCGGGCATTGTGACAAGGCTCGGCGGCGTCAGACCGAAAAGCTGCGAACCTCGCCCAGCTGCGCCTCAAGGGCGGCCAGCTGTTCCAGCACGGCCGACGGCGCGGTGCCTCCCTGGGCGTTGCGGCTGTTCAGCGAGCCGTTGGTGCTCAGCACGCTGCGGACCTCCGGGGTGAGGTGCGCGGAAATGCCCGCGTACTCCTCATCCGTCAGGTCCCACAGCTCCACGCCACGGGCTTCTGCAACCTTGACGGCGGCACCGGAGAGCTCGTGGGCGTCACGGAACGGCACGCCCTGGCGGACCAGCCATTCGGCGATGTCCGTGGCCAAGGCAAAGCCCTGGGGTGCCAGCGACTCCATGCGTTCGGTGTTGAACACCAGCGTGGCGATCATGCCGGAGACCGCCGGAAGCAGCAGTTCAAGGGTATCCGCCGCGTCAAAGACTGGTTCCTTGTCCTCCTGCAGGTCACGGTTGTACGCCAGCGGCAGGCCCTTGAGGGTGGCCAGCAGCCCGGTCAAATCGCCAATGAGGCGCCCGGCCTTGCCGCGGGCCAGCTCCGCCACGTCCGGGTTCTTCTTCTGCGGCATGATGGACGAGCCCGTGGAGTAGGAATCGTGCAAGGTGATGAAGGAGAATTCCTTCGTGGCCCACAGGATGACCTCTTCGGAGATGCGGGACAGGTCCACGCCGATCATGGCCGAAACCCAGGAGAACTCGGCAAAGACGTCGCGCGAGGCGGTGCCGTCGATCGAATTCCAGGCAGCCGAATCAAAGCCGAGATCGGCCGCGACGGCGTTCGGGTCAAGACCCAGCGAGGACCCCGCCAGGGCGCCGGAACCGTAGGGCGAAACAGCGGCGCGTTTGTCCCAGTCGACCAGGCGCTGCACGTCGCGCAGCAACGCCCAGGCGTGGGCCAGCAAATGGTGGCTGAGCAAAACCGGCTGGGCGTGCTGAAGGTGCGTGCGGCCCGGCATGGCCACGCCGTGATGGGCCTTCGCCTGGCCCACGAGGGCGTCGACCACGGAGAGCACGCCGGCGGCAATGATCCGGGCGTGGTCGCGTAGGTACATGCGGCCCAGCGTGGCGATCTGGTCGTTGCGGGAACGGCCCGCGCGCAGCTTGCCGCCCAGGGCGGTGCCGGCGCGCTCGATGAGTCCGCGCTCCAGCGAGCCGTGCACGTCCTCATCGGACTCGGACGGACCGTAGGCGCCCGACTTCACGTCGGCTTCCAGCTCGTCCAGGGCCTTGAGCATCCCGGTGAGCTCGGCGGCGTCGAGCAGTCCGGCCGTGTTCAGCACACGGGCGTGTGCCTTGGACCCGGCAATGTCGTACAGGGCCAGGCGCCAGTCAAAGTGCGTGGACTTGCTCAACGCGGCCAAGGCGTCGGCGGGACCGCCCTGGAAGCGGCCGCCCCAGAGGGCGCCTTCGTTTGTTCCGTGGGTTTCGACAGGGGTTTCGACATGGGGCCCCGGGCGCGAGGGGCCCCCGGCCGAGCTTGCGAGGTTGGGGAGCGCCTGGGGATCAACCACCGTTGGCTACTTCCCTGCGGCGCGCTGGTCGCGGGTGGAGGCAACCTTGGAGGACATGCCCCACAGCTCGATGAAGCCCTTGGCCTGCGACTGGTCGAACGTGTCGCCGGTGTCGTAGGTGGCGAGGTCGAAGTCGTAGAGGGACGTCTCGGAACGGCGGCCGTTGACGATGGCCTGGCCACCGTGCAGGGTCATCCGGATGTCGCCGGAAACGTACTTCTGGGTGTCTTCGATGAACGCGTCAAGTGAACGCTTCAGCGGGGAGAACCACTGGCCGTCGTAGACCAATTCGCTCCAGCGCTGGCTGACTGTGGCCTTGAAGCGGGCCTGCTCGCGCTCGACGGTGATGTCTTCAAGGTGCTTGTGGGCGGTTATCAGGGCCATGGCGCCGGGGGCCTCGTAGATTTCGCGGCTCTTGATGCCCACGAGGCGGTCCTCGACGACGTCGATCCGGCCCACGCCCTGGGCGCCTGCGCGGCGGTTCAGTTCCTGGATGGCCTGCAGCGGGGAGACCTTCACGCCGTCAATGGCGACGGGGACGCCCTGGTGGAAGGAGATGACGACCTCATCGGGGGCCGGCGGGAATTCCGGGGTGGCCGTGTAGTCGTAGATGTCCTTGGTGGGCGCGTTCCAGATGTCTTCGAGGTAGCCGGTTTCCACGGCGCGGCCCCAGACGTTCTGGTCGATCGAGTACGGGTTCTTCTTGGTGGTTTCGATCGGCAGGCCCTTGGCCTCGGCGAAGGCAATTGCCTTGTCGCGGGTCAGTGCCAGGTCGCGGACCGGGGCAATGCACTTCAGGTCCGGACCGAGGGTCGAGATGCCGACCTCAAAGCGGACCTGGTCGTTGCCCTTGCCCGTGCAGCCGTGGGCCACGGTGGTGGCGCCGAATTCGCGGGCGGCCTTCACCAGGTGCTTGACGATCACGGGGCGGGAGATGGCGGAGACCAGCGGGTAGTGGCCCTGGTAGAGCGCGTTGGCCTTCAGGGTCGGCATGGCGTACTCGTTGGCGAACTCGTCACGAGCGTCGGCCACATAGGCTTCGACGGCGCCGCATGCGAGGGCGCGCTGGCGGATGTCTTCCAGGGACTCCCCGCCCTGTCCGACGTCGACGGCGACGGCGATTACTTCGGCACCGGTGGCTTCGCCAATCCAGCCGATGGCAACGGAGGTGTCAAGGCCACCGGAGTAGGCCAATACAATGCGTTCAGTCACGTTATTCTCCCTATTTTCACAAAACTCTTGTCGAGTGTCGTTCCACGTTACTTCAAAGCATAATGCATGTTTATGCATTATTGCTAAATACTATTCATGCACCCCGAGGTGCTCCCGCCGTCAGCCGGCCGAGCTGGACTCTGCCGCAAACTGCAGGAACCGTTCGGCCACATCCGCCCCGCCCAACGGGTCCCGGGTGATGATCATGACGGTGTCATCGCCCGCGATGGTGCCCAGGATGCTCGGCATGACGGAGTGGTCGATGGCCAGGGCCAAAAAGTTTGCCGCACCGGGCGGCGTCCGCAGCACCACGATGTTTCCGGAGGCCTCGGCCGTGACCAGCAGCTCCCCGCACAGGCGGATCAAGCGGGTGTCCAGGAGTTCCTGGGACGACAAGGGATGCACGCCGCGCTCCCCACCCTCGGGCGGAACCGCGTAGATCAATCCCCCGTCTTCTCCGCGGACACGCACGGCACGCAGCTCCACCAGGTCCCGGGACAAGGTCGCCTGTCCCACCACCAGTCCGTCGTTGGCCAGCAGCGTGGCCAATTCCGCCTGGGAGCGGACGGCGCGGCTGGTCAGCAGCGCCGTCACACGGGCTTGGCGGGCCGTTTTGGTGGTGGGCATCGATGCCCCGGACGCTGACGGCTTGGTCATGCCCGGGTGCCGGCTTCCTCTGCCACGGGCTTGTCCGCAAGCGACTTTTCCACGAGCCACACCATGAGCGCCTTTTGGGCGTGCAGACGGTTCTCGGCTTCATCCCACACCACGGACTGCGGTCCGTCGATGACCGAGGCGGAAATCTCATAACCCCGATAGGCGGGCAGGCAGTGCAGCACGATCGCGGCCGGATCGGCCTTGGCGAGGGCGTCGTCGTCGAGCGCGTACTCCTTGAACAATTCAAGGCGCTGGGCCTTCTCGTCCTCCTGGCCCATGGACACCCACGTGTCGGTGACCAATACGTCGGCCCCCAGCACGGCCGCAGCGGCGTCGGTGGTGACGAGCACCGAGCCTCCCGTCAGGGCCGCGCGGTCCTCGGCGGCGGCAACCACGGACGCGGCCGGCAGGTAGCCTTCCGGACCCGTGATGCGCACGTGCATACCGGCGGTGACCCCGGCCAGCAGGTAGGAGTTGGCCATGTTGTTGGCACTGTCGCCCATGTACGTCATGGTCAGCCCGGCCAGCTCACCCTTGTGCTCCTGGATGGTCAGCAGGTCCGCCAGCAACTGACACGGGTGGTAGTCATCCGAGAGCGCGTTGATGACAGGCACCGAAGAGTTCGCTGCCATCTCCACAAGACCCGCCTGGCTGTAGGTGCGCCACACAATGGTGGAGACCATGCGCTCGAGGACCTTGGCGGTGTCGGCCACGGATTCCTTGTGGCCGATCTGTGCCTCGCCGGG
>JBAUMA010000148.1:0-25533 GCA_049578485.1 Specibacter sp. | reverse complement strand
TCTCCGATCTGCTCTACTCAGCCCAGATCATTTACTCCAACAACTACCAGACCATCCCGCTGCTCATCGTGGCCAGCCTCTGGTACCTGCTCATGACGACCGTTTTGAGCTACTTCCAAACCAAACTCGAGCGACGCTATGGGCGCGGCTTTGACACAGCTACCCGCCGGGTGCTCCGGCCCAAGAGAAGGAAAGCATAATGACTACGGTGATGGTGGAGGCCCAGGGGGTCCGCAAAAACTATGGTGCCATTGAAATCCTCAAGGGCATCGACATGAGAATCAAACAAGGCACGGTGACGTGCCTGATCGGCCCGTCCGGTTCCGGCAAGACAACGTTCCTACGCTGCATCAACCACCTGGAAAAGATCAATGCCGGCAAGCTGTTCGTGGACCAGCAACTGGTGGGGTACACCGAACGCAACGGCAAGCTGTACGAGAAGAAGGAAAGCCAGACCGCCAAGGCGCGCCTGACGGCCGGCATGGTGTTCCAGCGCTTCAACCTGTTCCCGCACATGACTGTCATGGAAAACGTCATTGAGG
This sequence comes from Specibacter sp., assembly GCA_049578485.1. Lineage (GTDB taxonomy): Bacteria > Actinomycetota > Actinomycetes > Actinomycetales > Micrococcaceae > Specibacter. Next base: position 24,991 of record JBAUMA010000148.1, on the reverse strand, counting down.
CACCCGTCCACGTGCTGGGCCGCCCCAAGAAGGACGTCATCGCCGAAGCCCAGGTCCTGTTGGACCGGGTGGGCCTGGGCGATCGCGGCCACTCCTACCCCCAGGACCTCTCCGGTGGCCAGCAACAGCGGATCGCCATTGCCCGGGCCCTGGCCATGAAACCCAAGCTCATGCTTTTCGATGAGCCCACCTCCGCACTTGACCCCGAGAACGTCGGGGAAGTCCTGGAGGTCATGAAGGACCTGGCCGCGGACGGCATGACCATGGTTGTTGTCACCCACGAGCTGGCCTTCGCCAGGCAGGTCGCCGACCAGGTGGTCTTCATGGACCTGGGCGTCGTGGTGGAAACGGGCCCGCCCTCCGAGGTCCTGGACGCCCCGCAGCATGAGCGCACCAAGGCGTTCCTGTCCAAGGTCCTCTAGACCACTCCCAACCGCACACACAGTGCGGCCGCCACCGGGCCGCCGTCGAACTTGAGGAAAACACCATGCTCCGAACACAAATCACCACCGACAAGGCCCCTGTCCCAGCGGGCCCCTACTCCCAGGCCATTGCGGCCAACGGCTTCCTCTACACGGCAGGCCAGACCCCGCACCACCCCGTCACGGATGAGACCGTCGGCACCACGATTGGCGAGCAGACGGTCCAGGCCATGAAGAACCTCGGCGAGGTGCTTGCGGCCCATGGGCTGGACTACTCCCACGTAGTCAAGGCAACCGTGCACTTGCACCACCCCGGACGCGACTTTGACGGCTTCAACGCGGTCTATGAATCCTTTGTCCAGGCGCCCTACCCGGCACGGACCACGGTGGGCTCCTTCCTCGGTGACTTCCTGGTGGAGATCGACGCCGTTGCGGTCATCCCCCGCGATTAGCCAACCCCGGATATCCCGACGCGGGACATTAATTGGACGGTTCAAGCAGTACGCTTGAGCCGCCATTGATGTCCGGAAAGGGCTTTCGGGGTCCGGACGGCCATAACCCGCAGATTAGGGACGAAGCACCTTATGGAACCACTGACCTTGCTGGCCTGGCTGTTCACGGCACTGATGCTTGTACTGGTTGTCGTCTGCATCGCGGCCGGTCGTGGTGCGATACCGGTGAACCACCTCATTGGCGTCCGCATTCCGGCCCTGAAACGCAGTCCAGGGGCATGGCGCGCCGGGCATGCCGCCGGAGTGTTCCCCGCTGGTGTCGCATTTATCGTCGGACTCGTCTTCAGCCTGTTCGGGTTCGTCACGCCTATGGCTTACTGGGGATCGATTGTTGCCTTCCTTGGCGGCGTGGTCTGGGTTTTCATCCGCGCATCGAGGGCCGCCAAAGCATCCTGACACCTTGTAGGGAGGTGTTCCGCCGGTCGCCGCGGCCGCTGACAACCCAACCAGTCGGGCGGATGGGCCGAGGTTTCAGTCGTTGAACACGGACCAACAGATGTCATTGCGGCGGGCTTGGTCTTCGAGGACAAGATCGTAGAGGCTGCCGGGAATCTGCCTGCGCTGCCAATCGCGTTCTGCCCGGCCTGTCTCCTGTCCCTTCCCCGGGGACGCAGCGGCCCGGACCGCCTTGATGCCGTACGCTGCTGCACCAAGATCGTGTTCTGGAACATGGGCAACGCAGGCTGCTTGACCGGCCGCGAAGGCCGCAAAGCGCGCAGCTCCCTGCAAAAGCCGAGCGGCACCCATGGCGTGCCCGCCCATCGCACGGGTGTCCATCATCTTCGCCTCGCCGCGGGCCCAAGCCCGCGCCGCCTCGATCGCGTCACGAGGGCGGGTGTCGCCACTGGTCGATTTCTCAAACAGGGGCAGCACGTGTTCGGCGCACGCGGCCGCCCACACTGCCAGAAGACGGTGGTCGGTATCGGCGAGCGTCCCCCCGCGGCGGATGGTCACAAGCCGGGGGTCCCTAACGGCTGGAAGGATCATGCGGCCGTCGGCGCGGCCGGCTGCGGGCCGATGTGCTTGAGGAAACGCCGCTCGACTCGCCCGTTTGGGCCGTCGCGCTTCGCCTCCCCTGTGCCGAGAAATCCATAGTTTTCGTAAGCTCGAATGGCCCGCGCGTTGTCACGGATGACCCACAGTTCGAGCGACACGCGGCCGATCTTCCGGGCATGGTTTTCTGCACTGAGGAGCAGGCGGCTGCCGATTCCGCCTCCCCACGCAGCGGGGTCGACGGCAAGATAAAAGATTTCCAGGGATTGTTCCTGCGGTGCGAACAAGGTGAACCCGACACCGAGTCCGTCGCTCGTGGCCAGGATCAGATTCGACCCCTCCAGGGCCAGGCGCCGCCGGATTCCCGGCATGGTTTCCTCGGCTGTGGCCGGCTCCGGATCGTTGTCTCGTTGAGCCTTCGCGCGGGCCCAAATCAAGGCGGACTCCCTGACCGCGTCCGGGTCGTGGCCGGAAACCATTTGCACCGCATCCTGGGAGATCTGCACCCAATAATCCTGCCACAGCTCATTGCCGGCGGGCAGGCGGGTGCCGCGAAACGCCGTCGTTGGTCAAAGTGCAGGGTCAAAGGTGGGGCAGGATGAAGTGGTGTCCACCGATGATGAGCAACGCTTTCTGGCGTACGTCCAAAAGAACCCAATCAACGTTCAAATCCTTCAGCTGGCCCCGCTGCTCGGCCTCAAGGACTGGTGGCTTACCGCGGGGGCGTTGTTTCAAACCGTTTGGAACATGCTGGATGGCAAAGACCCGCAGGCCGGCATCCGGGATTACGACCTGTTCTACTTCGACGACGACACCTCCTACGAGGCGGAAAACGCCGTCATTTTGCGAGCGCGCGAGCTGTTCAAGGAGTTGGGCGTTGACGTCGAGGTTCGCAACGAAGCCCGCGTGCACCTTTGGTACGAGGAGCACTTTGGAGTTCCGGCCGTGGCATTCACCAGCACCTCGGATGCGGTGGATCATTTTGCCGCAAAAACCTGCTGCTTCGCCGTCACCTCGGATGGATCCGGCGCCCTGATGAGCTATGCCCCGCACGGATACGGTGACCTGTTCGGTCGGAGGGTGGTGCCAAACCCCGTGCTCGCGCCCCGGGATGTATACGAGGCCAAGACCAAGCGTTGGATTGCCGAATGGCCGTCGCTGACAGTGTTGCCGTGGCCCGACGTCGGACTTGGGCAAGAACCCGCCGTGCCGGCCCGGGCCTCCGGAAGCTGGCAACCGTGACCAGTGAGCTTCAGATGCGCTGGCTGAGCACTCCGGCCATGGTCGATGACCCTGCCCGTCGGCAGCTTCTGGAGTGCTAGCGGGATGTCTCCAACGACGACGGCGCGGTGGGATTCCCGTTTCCGCCGGTATCCGAGGACCTCGCACTTGGGCAGGTGCACCTTGAACTGCGTGCGGGTCTGGGCGTTGAAGACTTCTATGCCTCGTGCAGCTGGAAGAAGGTCCATCTGGACGTGGCCATTCGGTTCCCGGTTTGTAGGATCGAACCATGCTGACGCCCGAAATCTCCGGCTTGGTTGAGGCCTGGGCTTGCCGCATGCTTGGGCATGGCACGCTAACACCATTCGAGGCTGCGGCCGGCGGCCAGATGTCCGAATTATTCCGCTACGACTCCGATGCGCTGGAGCCTGTTGCCATCAAGGTCAGGAAGGACTCCACCGCCAGGATTGCACGGTGCCTTGATCTTCAGACAGTCGCCGCCCACGCCGGATATCCGTGTGCCACGCCCGTAACAGCAGCCGATACTCTTGCTCCAGGGTGGGTGGTCAGCGCCGAGGCGTGGCGGCCTGGCGGGGAAATGTATGTGGAAGACGATCTTCCTTTCGCCGCACGGTCCGCAAAACTCTTGGCCGGACTGACGGGGATCCTCGAAACTCAGGCTCCCATCGGATTGGGGGCACCGCCGCCATGGATGCACTGGAATCCGCCTACCGGCGGATTGTGGCCGCCGAATACAGCACTCGACGCCATGGATCAGAGCTTGGTGCCGGCACATGTCCGTGACATGGCAAGCTCGGTGTCGGAACGGCTTGCCCTCGCGAAGCTGCCTGTAGTCGTGGGCCACGGCGACTGGGAAAGCCAGAATTTGCGATGGAACGGGGCCGTGCCGTGGGCGGTCCATGACTGGGACAGCCTTGTTGCCCTTCCGGAGGCGGCCATCGTCGGTGCGGCTTCCGGCGCCTTTGCCAGCACCGCTATCCCGACATTGGCAGCCGTCGAATCCTCGGAAGAGTTCATCGACTGTTATGAGCAGGCAAGAGGCAGGACGTTTTCCAACGATGAGCGCGAGGTTGCCTGGGCTGCGAGCCTTTGGCCGGCGTTGCACAACGCCCGGGGCGAAAGCCTTTTCCGTACCCGGCCGGTGGCCCTGCAAGCCCTGATCCGGCAAGCCTCCGAACGGCTCCGCCTGGCAGGCATCCGATGAAGCCCCATTATTGCGAACGCAACGGCCAAATGTCTTTGCAGCACCCCCCTTTGACGATGTTCCCCGTTAGGGTCGAGGGATGACGCTCCAACTTGGCCCCGACCACGAGGCGGCAGCCTGGATCACTGGCAGCGATCTGCCCTGGCGGCAATTGGTTTCCTTCGGGCCCTCCGGCTTTCCGGCCTATGCGCGGTTGCGTTTCATATCCGACCCCGCCTATGTGGGTCAGCAGGAAGGTGACGCCGGCGAGATTGCCGGAGAACGGCTCCAGGAGGCTCAACAGCTCCAGCGAGTCCTGGAGATGCTGAAGTCCCCAGACTGCACCTCGGATCGGCTTTTCTATTGTTTTTGGGAAGGCAGTTGGGGCCATAGCTTTTCCGGCCCCACTGTGGACGTGCCGAATCGCTCATATTTTCTGCTCCGCGGCGACGACGCCGAGCTCGGCGAGTGGCGTATTGCCAACAACAATGAGCCGTCCCTGTTGCGGCAGGTTCCCATCCCCGCACTCATTTGGCCTGCCGATCACTCCTGGTGTGTTGCCAACGACGTCGATCCGCATTGGGCGGGCATTGGCGCCAGCATCGGGGCGATTCGACGGCTCATGGACGACCCCCGGCTTGATGTGGTCCTGGCCGACCCAAGCCTTGACCAGCCGGCCTACAGGTGAGGGACCAGCGCGAGCCGCGCCCCGCCGTCGTTCTTTCACGAACCGAAGCCAAGGCCAGCCGCACCCCATTCGAGTCAATCCCGCTCGTTTCGCCGTTTCCAAGAAGTTCGGGCCCGAGTGCCTTGAAACTTCCAGTCGTGAACGCCTGCGCCTGGACCCAGCCCATGCCGGGGGCGTTTGAATGAAAAGGGCAGTGATCCTTGGCGGCACCGGCGTCCTGGGGCGCGCGATTGCCGGCCGCCTCCTTGAATCCGGGTGGTCTGTCGATGTCACCGGACGTGAGTCCTCGAAAATGCCACAGGATCTCCTGAATGCCGGCGGACGATTCCTGGCATCCGAGCGCCACAGCGATGCGCAGCTCGCCAACGTCCTTCGAACAGGCGCGGATTTACTGGTCGATGCCGCCTGCTACACCGCCGAGGACGCCCGGGAACTTCTCCCCCACCTTGGCAACGTGGATTCGGCGGTCATGCTCTCCAGCAAAGCCGTGTATGTGGACGCCGCGGGCAACCACGTGAATTCAGATATTCGGCCCTTCTTCGACTCCCCCATTGCAGAATCCCAAGCAACCTTGATGCCCGGCAACGGTGGCTACGATTCTCCCGAAGGCTACGGGCCCAACAAGGTGGCCGCCGAACAGGTACTTCTCGACTGTGGCGCGCCGGTCACCGTGGTCCGGGCATCCAAGGTTCACGGCGCCGGCGCCGGCCCGCCGCGTGAATGGATGTTCGTCAAGCGCATCCTCGACAACAGGCCGGCACTCGTGTTGGCGCAGGCCGGTCGCGGTGGTGACCACACGACGGCCGCCGTCAACACCGCCGCCCTCATTGAGACCATCGCGTCGAACCCTGGCAGGCGCATCCTCAACAGTGCCGATCCCGATACTCCCACCGTGTTGGAGATCGCCCGGACGATCGCGGCGTACCTGCACCACGGCTGGGAAGAAATACTCCTTGAGGACGACGCCGGGCACGGCTTGGGAGCCCACCCTTGGGACTACCTGCCGCCCCTTGCCCTGGATACGAGCGCATCCCTGGCTCTCGGGTACCGCCCCGTCGGCACCTTTGCAGAAACCATCCCGCTGGAGATTGACTGGCTCCTTGCCTCCCCGGAGAATCGCCCCAAGTCCGGGGACCCTTATTTTGCGCCGTTCACCGATTACGGGGCGGAGGACGACTTCCTCCGGACGCGCCGCTAGTTCGAGTTCTGGTGGCCATGGGGAATCGACTCAGATGCCGGCCCGAGACTTGCCGTGGATCTCCCCATCTTTTCGAAAAGCAACTCCACATGGGCACTTGAATGTCATGGTTGAGGTATGACTATGGAACAGATCATTGAGTTGGTGCAAGGATTCGATGGGGTCCTCGTGGTGGCACCCGGCCCCGGGGACAACACGCCGGAGCTGGCATGGGGCGACTCGTTCTTCTACTACGCACCGGACGGCCGGATGCCGGCGAATGTCCAGCCCTACGCGACGATCGTCACGAAGGACTACCCGGGTGACACCGCATCGAAGCTCGATCGGCAAGGGCGCTGGCGGATCAACATCCATGTCTCGCCGGCGAAGTTCCTGGAACTGACGGGCGAGGCCCCGCCCACCATCAAGCGGCCGTGGAGCTACGACGTTCCGGACACGGTAGTACCGCACCCGGTCTACGGACCCCTCGGATGGGTGGCCATTGTGAATCCGGGCGATTCCACGATCGAAACGGTCACAGAACTCCTCCGCACGGCACATGCGGCCGCCCGTGCCCGCTACGAACGACGTCAAAACACGAACTGAAACTCCGCTGTGTCGGGCAGATCCTTGCCTGGCGCAAGTTCAGGAACGTAGAGTTTCGAGCATGACTTTCGCCAATGTGGGGACGCTCGGTGCCGTTCCGGGCAAGCGCGATGAGTTGGTCGCGGTCTTGACCGCCCGAAGTGACTTGCTCAAGGGAATCGGATGCCTGGCCTACGAGGTCGGGGTGAATGACGACAAACCCAACACGGTGTTCGTCGTCGAGTTTTGGGAAAGCGCCAAAGCCCACCAGGCCTCACTTGCACTTCCAGAAGTTCAAGCCGCCATAGCCGCCGCACGTCCGCTCCTGTCCGGAGAGTTCGGCGGATTCCGGTTCGACGTCGTAGGCTCCCCGTTTCGCGAATGAACGGATTCCGCTAGCCAAACGTCCGGAGCCATGAGGGGTTCGTTAGCGCGTGAAAGTGAAGAACGTGACAGGCGAAGCCGTGGCTCCCTGGGCCCGATAAAAATCGAGGGCTCCCTCATCTTCATTGTCGGCAGGGACGAATATGTCACGGATGCCCAATAGTGCGGCGGCTGCGCGCAATTCATGCACCAACAGGGTTCCGATGCCGCGCCTCTGGTGATCTTCCCGGACGGCAAGATCGTAGATGAACACCTCCGACGACGGCGACCGCGTCATCGACAGCGTGTGGGCTGTGAGGCCGCCGACAACGTCTTCGCCGTCGAAGGCCGCGATGGCCCAAAATGAATCACGGCCGAGCAGATCTTTGACGTAGTCATCGGGAAGCGGCTCGCCGACTTCTCCAAAAACGGTGGCCATCAGCGCAAACATGGCGGCCGCCGCCGCCTCATCTCCGGAAACCAATCGCCGGACGGGTGGATTGCTCATGGCACGATCATGCCATGCCTTTGCGGCCAGGATCAGGCGCCGTGAGCCGTAATTGTTTGAGCTGATGGAACACATCAACGGGCGCCGTAGGTGCGCCAGGGCAGACAAAGCCCCAACAGGCGCCGTTGACGGAAAAGCAGCGTGTTAGACGTGGTGCAAACACCGCGTGACCACACCCCAAATGGTCATCTCCCCCAACACGGCATCGACACCGGAAGCCGGGGACGGAGCGTCGGTGCGCTCCGTGGCCAAGGAGGCAGCGCCGTCGTGCATCACCAGGCGGCGGATCAGCAGCTCGCCCTCCACCACGGCCACCACCACGGAACCGTCGCGCGGGGACATGGCACGGTCCACGATGATCTCGTCGCCGTCGGCAATGCCGGCCGCAGCCATGGAGTCCCCGGCCACGCGCATGATGAAGGTGCTGGTGCGGTCGCGGATCAAGTGGCGGTTCAGGTCGATTCCGCCGTTGAAGTAGTCGCGGGCCGGCGACGGGAATCCCCGGGGGTCCGTGTCCGGGGCAACGGGTGACGCCAGATCCATGCCAAACACCACAACACCGCCTAGAACAAGTATTCGAGATACAAGACTAGCACCACGGCTTGCGCGCCGTGCTTTGATGGAGGCATGTCCACCTTGATCGTGCTGCGCGGCAACTCCGGCTCCGGAAAGAGCACCGTGGCCAGGGCACTCCAAAAAGCGTTGGGAGCCGCGTGGATAGAACAGGACTACTTCCGCCGAACCGTCCTGGGCGAATCGGGCAACTACTCGCCCTTGACTGTGAGCCTCATTCAAAACACCGCAGCCCTGATCCTGGCTGATGGGCGCACCGTCATCGTCGAGGGCATGCTCAACGCCGGCAAATACAGCGAACCCCTGCGAGCGCTGCGCGACGGCCACCCCGGGCCAAGCGTGTTTTACGCCTATGACCTCACCCTGGAGGAAACACTGCGCCGGCACGCTACCCGCCCCCACAAGGCGGCGGACTTCGGTGAAAAGCAGATGCGCGGCTGGTTCCACGGCTGGGATCCGCTGGAGGGAATCACTGAACAACGCATCACGGCCGGTGAATCCGCCGAGCAGACTGTGGCCCGCATCCTTGCGGACCTCGAGCCTCGGAGGCAATAGCTACGCGGTCAGCCCCAACTGGCTCATGCGTCGCGAATGGCTTCGCGTCAACGTGGTCAGGATGGCCGACACGTCCGCGGCCGCCTGTTCCTGCGTGCCGTCCGGGCGCAGGCCCACCAGGAAACTGTGCTTGGCGCCGATCCGCTGCGCCTGCGTGAGGGCCTCCCCCACCAGCCGCCTGCCCCACAGCGCCAACCGGGACGACAACCGCGGATCCTCCCCCAGCATGGCCTTCAACCGGCTTTGCAGCAGTGCCGTCTGTTCCTCACTGGTGCGGACCTGGGCAATCACGTCCCGGGTATCGGCGTCCAGGTGAGTGGCAATCGCGGCATAAAAGTCTTCCGTGATGGCATCCACGACATACGCCTTCATCAAGGACTCGTGCCAGTCGGCAGGGCGGGTCCGCTCATGAAAGGCGTCCACCATGTGCTGAAACGGCAACATGGCCAGCTCCGGGTCCATGCCCATGGCGTCCAAACGCGCACACATGACCTCAAAGTGGCCAAATTCCGCGACGGCCATTTTCCCCAATACCGCCCGGTCATTGAGGGTTGGCGAATACCGGGCATCCGAGGAGAGCCGCTCAAAGGCGGACAGCTCCCCATAGGCGATGCCGCCAAGCAGGTCAGTAACAAATTTGTCGTAGCGGGCGCTTAGTTCCCCGGCGCTTATGGAATCAGACGCGTCGGACGGCGGAATACTCATAGGCTCCAGCGTAGTGGGTGCCGCGCCGCCCTTGCCCCCTACGGCGAATCGTTTACGCTGAAACCGTGCCGTACTCTTACATTGGCGTCAGCAGTCGCGCCGCACAGCAGAAACTCTCCCGCGCCCTGGCGGCCCTCAGCCATGAATTCAAGCTTCCGGGCGACTTTGACCCGCAGGTGCTCGCCGAGGTGGACCACGTCATTGCCGGCCACCACCTCCCGGACCCCGATCTGACGGCGCTGCCGTTCGTCACGATCGACCCACCCACCTCGCAAGACCTGGACCAGGCCATGTTCCTGGAGCGGGAAGGCACCGGCTACGTGGTCCACTACGCCATAGCCGATGTCCCCTCCTTTGTCCCGGCCGGCGGCCCTCTTGACACGGAGACGCGCCGCCGCGGCCAAACCTTCTACACTCCCGGCAACCGCATCCCCTTGCACCCCGTCCCGCTGAGCGAGGGCGCCGCCAGCCTGTTTGCCGACGATCCCCGCTCCGCCTTTGTTTGGGAGATCCACCTCGACGCGGGCGGCTCCCAAACTTCCGCCAGAGTCCGCAGGGCCACCGTGCGCAGCGTGGCAAAGCTGGGCTATGAGCAGGCCCAAGCCATGTACGACGCCGGGACGGCACCGGCCGCCTATGCCGAAACGTTGGCGCTGTTGGCTGAGATCGGGACGAAGCGGATCGAGCTCGAACGTGCCCGCGGCGGCGCCAGCCTGAACGTGCCGCAACAGGAGGTGGAATTTGTCGACGGCCACTACGTCCTGGAATTCCGCCCCGCACTGCCCATCGAGGACTGGAACGCCCAGATTTCCCTGCTCACTGGCATGGCCGCCGCCCAGGTGATGATCGAGGGCAAGGTGGGAATCCTGCGCACCATGCCTGCCCCCGACGAGGACGCCGTGGCCGCCTACCGCCTGCAAACCGTGGCGTTGGGCAAGCCCTGGGACCCCGACATGGCCTACGGCGCCTACCTGCGCTCCCTGGACACCAGCGACCCCAAACAGCTGGCGTTAATGCATGCGGCCACCACCTTGTTCCGCGGCGCCGGCTACACCCCCTTTAACGGCACCGTGCCCCAGGACGTGTTGCAGGCAGCCGTTGCCGCACCCTATGCCCACGCCACCGCCCCGTTGCGCCGGTTGGTGGACAGGTTTGTGCTGGCCATTTGCGCCGCACTCTGCGCCGGAGCCGACGTGCCCGGCTGGGCCGTTGAGGCACTGGCCGAGCTGCCGGAGATCATGAACGCCTCCAACCAGTTGGCAAGCCGGGTGGACAGGGCCGCCATCGACACCGTTGAAGCCGCCCTGCTGAGCCATCGGGTCGGAACGGAATTCGACGCCGTCGTGCTCTCCGGCCCAAAGAAGAACGGCCACACCACCAAGACTGCTGCGGCCCGCAGCTCCATTCAGATCGCCGAACCGGCGGTGACCGGATATTGCGAGGGCGACCTGGAACCGGGCACGGTGGTGCGGGTGAAACTCGTGTCTGCCGACATTGCCACCCGGACCGTCCAGTTTGTCCTGGCCGCCCCCGGTGATTGAGCGGCTTTAGCGAAGGTATTTAGGGGCGAGCGGCTAGACTGGAACGGTAGACATGGATGCCCGGTCGTTGATTGATGTTATTAGTTCAACAAACCCGCCCCTACGCGCGTCTTTTATGTTCCTTCCGCAGCCCGCCATTTCGCTTGGCGGCGGGAGGGCAAGTTTTTGTTAGCCCGCGATCGGCTTCCCCAAGATTGTGCTGTGCTCCAGGCTCCGTCAGGCAATGAAACGCCGGCGTTGAGCCTACGACTTGCGGCACCTGTATAGACGAATTGAGCGGTAAGCACTTGAGCATTGAAACAGATTCCCTCCTGCACGCAGAAGACAGCAACGAGGCCATCGAAGTTGACGGCACCCTTGTCACCACCGAGGCACCCCACCACGAGGAGAAGGAAACGTTTGCCAGCTTCGGCGTGCACCCGGATATTGTCTCGTCGCTGAACGAAGCCGGCATCACCCACCCCTTCCCCATCCAGGCCATGACGCTGCCCATCGCGCTGGCCGGACACGACATCATCGGCCAGGCCAAGACCGGAACGGGTAAGACCCTCGGCTTCGGCATCCCCGCGCTGCAGCGCGTCATCGGCCCCAAGGACGAAGGCTACGACAAGCTGGCCACCCCGGGCGCACCCCAGGCCATGGTCATTGTGCCCACCCGTGAACTTGCCGTCCAGGTGGCCGGTGACCTCAGCGTTGCCTCCAAGCACCGCGGCGTGCGCATCGCCACGATCTACGGCGGCCGCGCCTACGAGCCCCAGATCGACGCCCTGCAAAAGGGAGTTGAAGTTGTCGTGGGCACCCCCGGCCGCCTGATCGACCTGCTCAAGCAGCGCCACCTGAACGTGAAAAACGTGAAGATGGTCATCCTGGACGAGGCCGACGAAATGCTTGACCTGGGCTTCCTGCCCGACGTTGAGACGCTGATCGCCGGCACCCCGGCCGTCCGCCAGACCCTGCTGTTCTCGGCCACCATGCCCGGCCCCGTGGTCGCCATGGCCCGCCGCTACATGACGCAGCCCACCCACATCCGCGCCGCCGATCCCGACGACGAGGGCCTGACCAAGCGTGACATCCGCCAGCTGATCTACCGCGCCCACAACTTGGACAAGATCGAGGTTGTGGCCCGGATCCTGCAGGCCAAGGACCGCGGCCGCACCATCATCTTCACCAAGACCAAGCGCACCGCCGCCAAGGTGGCTGAGGAACTGGTTGACCGCGGATTCGCCGCCGCCGCTATCCACGGCGACTTGGGCCAGGGCGCCCGCGAGCAGGCCCTGCGCGCCTTCCGCAACAACAAGGTGGACGTGCTGGTCGCCACCGACGTCGCCGCCCGCGGCATCGACGTCGACGACGTCACCCACGTCATCAACTACCAGTGCGTGGAAGACGAAAAGATCTACCTGCACCGCGTGGGCCGCACGGGCCGTGCCGGCAACAAGGGCACCGCCGTCACGTTCGTCGACTGGGACGACATGCCCCGCTGGGCCCTGATCAACAAGGCCCTGGGCCTGAGCGTCCCCGAGCCCGTTGAAACCTATTCCTCCTCGCCGCACCTGTACTCGGATCTCGACATCCCCGAGGGCACCAAGGGCCGCCTGCCGCGCAACAAGCGCACGCACGCCGGCATCGACGCCGAGGTTCTCGAGGACCTGGGCGAGACCGGCAAGCGCAACGCCCCCAAGACCGGCGGCCGTGACGGCAACCGCGACGGCGGACGCGGCGGTTCACGTGACGGTGGACGCCAGGGTTCCCGCGAGGGCGCCCGCCATGGTGAGGCCCGCGGCGGCGAGAAGCACGACGGCGGCCGCAACCGGCGTCGCACTTCCTCCGACGCACCGGCTGAGGGCGACGCCCCCGCAGCCAACGCGGCAGAGGGCGCCGTTGCCCGTCCGGCACGCACCCGAAGCCGCACCCGCCGCCGCAACGGCGAGGTCGTGGGCAAACCGGAAGCCGCGGCCGGCGAATAGCGCCCCCAACGTATATGACGACGACTGCATGGCAGCCGGAGGGGACGGGCCCGAACCTGGTGGTCCACGCGGACAATTCCGAGTACCTGCCCACCCTCCCCGACGGCTCCTTCACCATGATTTACGTGGACCCGCCCTTCAACACGGGTCGGGTGCAGAGCCGTCGGCAAACCACCATGGTTCGCAACACCGGGGGCGACGGCGACCGCACGGGTTTCGGCGGGCGCAGTTACGACACCATCAAGGGTGCCCTGCACAGCTACGACGACGCGTTCACCGATTACTGGTCGTTCCTCGAGCCACGCCTGCTCGAAGCATGGCGCTTGCTGGCCGACGATGGCACCTTGTACCTGCACCTGGACTACCGCGAGGTGCACTATGCCAAGGTCATGCTCGATGCCATCTTTGGCCGGGAATGCTTCCTGAACGAGATCATCTGGGCCTACGACTACGGAGCACGCGCCAAGAACCGCTGGCCCACCAAACACGACAACATCCTGGTGTACGTCAAGAATCCAAAGAAATACCACTTCGACAACGCCGAGGTGGACAGGGAACCGTACATGGCGCCCGGGCTGGTGACCCCGGAAAAGCGTGAGCTTGGAAAACTGCCGACAGATGTTTGGTGGCACACCATCGTCTCCCCCACGGGCAAGGAAAAGACCGGCTACCCTACGCAAAAGCCCGAGGGCCTGCTGCGTCGCGCCGTGACGGCGTCCTCCCGCGAGGGCGACTGGGTGCTTGACTTCTTTGCCGGCTCCGGAACTCTGGGTGCTGTGGCGGCCAAGCTGGGCCGCCGCTTCATCTGCGTGGACCAAAACCCGCAGGCCATCGAGGTCATGAAGGCGCGGTTGGGCCATGTGGCGGAAATTCTCACACCCCCGGAGACCGGGGCCCCGCTCGACGCTTAAAGGTCCGGCCCGCAACGCCCCAGGAAAATTAGTGTTTGGAACACGAATTCTCCTGCCACGCTGCGGGCCGGAATTGTTTTAGATGAGGGGGCGGCCTTCTCGCCTGGCGTCGATGATCTCCTTGATAAAGGCCTTGCCCAGGACCCAGAGGACGCCGGCGACGACCACCGGCCAAACGAGCACGTACAGGGTCAGGAATAATACACTCATGGATTTTGCTCCTACGCTCTCTCGTCCAAAACCAGGTCAGGTTCCGGGTTGCCATGGGCAGCTTCGGTGCGGTTGTCGAAGTTGCCGATGCGCTGCGCGATGCTGTCAAAATCAAAGGTCGCTTTGTTCCGGAAGCACATCGACCAACAGACGATGGTGCTGACAGAGTAGGCGACCAGGGAGCCGGACAGCACGGTGTAGTTGTGGAGGACGCCGATGGCGAAAGGTGCCGCGGCCACGATGGCCAAGGTGCCAACGATCTTGGCAGTTTTCAGGCCAAAGAAGCCAAAGCACATCAGGCCCAGCACCACGCCAATGCCCACCACGGACAGGATGTCCACCACAATTCCCGTGGCGCCGCCCATGGGCAGCCACTCAAAGCGGACCGGGATGAAGACGGCTAGCGCCACCAACACGGAAACGGTGAATGCCTTGTTGGTGATCTTCTGCCAGTAGAAGCTGGCGATGACGGGGAACACCAAGGCACCCCACAGCGCGCCGACAAACACCAGCAGGTCCAGGATATTCAGCTGTCCGCTGGCGAAGTACAGTCCCGCCCCGGTGGCCACCACCATGGTGATGCGCCCGATGAACAGCATGGTCTTCGGGTTCGCCTGGCCCTCCTTGGCAATGTTCTGCCCGTAGATGTCCGCCATAACGATGGAGGACATCGCGGACAAGTCCGAGTCGGCAGTCGAGGACAGCGCGCCGATGATCATGATGAGGAAAACGCCCAGCAGAACCGGGCTCAGGTAGGTTGCCGCCATCTGCGGAATCAAGTTGTTGGTGTCGCCATCCAACGGAACAATACCCACGTAAAGTGCCATGACGCCCATCATGCCGATGCCGATGATGGTGGCACCGTAGCCAACCGTCGCGGTGATAAACGTCTTCTTGATCAGGTCCTCACGTACGGCAAACAAGCGCTGCGCAATGGTCTGGTTGCCGATTGCGTAAGCCAACACGGCTGCAATGTACGGCGCGCCCTGATTCATGAACGCCTCGGAGGAGAAGAAGTTGGATTGCTGGGGTGTCAGGTTGGACGCACCGGCGACAAACATGTCCGGTCCTCCGGCGGCGAAGAACACCACGGGAATGATGATGACGACGGCCCCCAGCATGGCAAACACCTGGGCGGCATCCGTCAAGACGGAGGCCCGAAATCCGGACCACAGTGAATACAGCAGAATGCCGCCGCCAATGAAAAGGATTCCCTGCGTGAAACTGAACGGGGACAACAATGCAATTAAGGCACCACCGGCAATGAAGTTCGAGGTTATGCTGACCATCGATCCCACAAGGTTTGACCCGGCAAGCATCAGCTGGCTGGACTTTCCGTGCCGCGCATACATGACCTCGGCCAGAGTGTGGGCCTTGGGCGCCACGGACCGGATCCGGCGGCCGAAGGGGTAGATGAAAAGGATCATCAGGGCACCCCACAACCCGTAGTGGATGGGGCCGGAGATCCCGTAGGTGTAACCGGAGGTAGCGGACGCGTACATTGACGACGCCCAGATCCATGTGGCCGTCATGCTTCCGGCGGAAATCCCAAATCCAACCTTGTTGCCGGCGGTCATGTACCCGTCGGCGTTTTCGTTCTTCCTGCCAATAAAGATGGTCATCAGCAGTGTGCCGCCATAAAAAAGGACCAAGAGCCCAATGATGGTCCAACTGCCCAGCTGATTAAGTTCTGCACCGTTAGGCGGCATGTAGTTCCTCTCGCTTGGACAGAATTCACCGGCATTCCGTCAATTTATGCGTGCGCCGCCCATGCGAAAGTAGTCAAAAAATGGCAAACCGGTGACGGGGTTTAGCTGGCGCACTTTCCCGCCCGGGACCGGCCGCCATCACATGCAGCGCTAACTGCATAAGCGGCCCACGGCCAATCGCTTTCAAAAGCGATCATTCACTACCGGAGATCAACGGCTGACTATCAGCCGGCAACGGGAATACCACGGATCATGCGGGCTCAACTAGTTGCCCACATGAACCGTTCGTTCTTCACCACTGTAACAGTGCCCGGACGCGAATTGGCCCGGACGGCCGGAAGGTTGGCGGAACAATGGTGCAATCGTTGCCACAATCCCGGGGCCTACGGTAGGTAGGCCGGCGAGCCGCTCGCGGCTGCCAGGATCCGTTCCAGCATCTCCGGCGAGGTGGTGTTCTCGCCCAGCACATTGGGTTTGCCGGCCCCATGGTAGTCGGAGGAACCCGTGACAATCAGCTCCTTCCGGGCTGCCAGGCGTCGCAGCCAGGCCTGGCCGTCGGCCGGATTGTCCCGGTGGTCGATCTCCACGCCGAGCAGGCCGGCGTCGATCATGTCATTGAAGATGTCCGGGGACACCACACGGCCGCGGGCGGAGGCCACAGGGTGGGCAAACACCGGGACGCCGCCGGCCTCGCGCACCAACTCCACGGCCAGTACCGGGTCGGGGGCGTAGTGGCTGACGAAGTAGCGCGAGTGCGAGGTGAGGATGCTGGCAAATGCCTCGTTGCGGTCCGAGACGATTCCGGCCGCCACGAGGGCGTCGGCAATGTGGGGGCGGCCCACCGTGGCCCCGGGAGCCACATGGGCGCTGACGTCGTCCCAATTCAGGGGGTAGTCCTCGGCTAGGCGTTCCACCATCCGCTCGGCGCGGGTCTGGCGGGCAATCTTGGCCTTGGTGATTTCCTCCAGGAGCCCCGGGTGTGCAGGATCGTGCAGGTAACACAGGAGATGGACGCTGATTCCCTGGGAGGTCTTGCAGGAAATCTCCATGCCCGGCACCAGACCCACGTTGCGCAGGCTCGCGGCGGCAATGGCCTCCGCCCAGCCCGCCGTCGAGTCATGGTCGGTCAGGGCCACCACGTCCAGGCGTGCCGCCGCGGCCGCAGCCAACAGCGTGGCCGGGGTTTGCGTGCCGTCAGAGACGTTGGAATGGGCGTGCAAATCGATCCTCACTCCCCCAGCCTACGTTGCTTGCGGCCGCCGCGCCCCGTGCGTTCTTGGTCACCCTCCTTTGTCGCTCCCGGCAGCCGGTGAGAGACTTAAGGGGTGAACCAGACTGAGCAATCCTCCGTGCACCCCGATCCCGCCAACCAGCAGCCCCTCGAGGAGCGCGTGAACAACCGTTCGCACCGCCCCGACTCGGATGCCTTCCGCGCCTTCATGGCCTCCAACTGGGCGCCGTCCGCCACCGAGCTGCCCGCCCGGGCCGCCGTTGCCGACCATGCCGCGCGCCGCCGTCGTGCGATCTCCGAGCAGTTCAAGGGCGAACGCCTGGTCATCCCCGCCGGAGCCTTGAAGGTCCGCTCCAACGACTGCGACTACCGCTTCCGCCCGCATTCCGCCTTCGCCCACCTGACGGGCCTGGGCGTGGATCACGAGCCCGACGCCGTGTTGGTGCTGGAGCCTGTGGACGAAGGCAAGGGCGACGACGGCGGCCACCACCACGCCTCGCTCTACTTCCGCCCGCTGGCCGGCCGGGACACCAAGCAGTTCTACGCCGACTCGCGCAGCGGCGAATTCTGGATCGGAACACGGCCCACCCTGGCCGAGTTCAAGGCCCAGCTTGGCCTGGACACCGCCGACATTTCCGAGCTGGAAGTTGCCGTCACCAAGAACGTGGGCGAAACGTCCGTGGGCGGGATCTCCATCCGCCTGGTGCGCAAGGTCGATGAGAACATTGATGCCCTGGTGGACACGGCCCGCTACAACACGGCCAAGAACCCCGACACCCTGGACTTTGGCGCCCTGGACGATCTTGACGCCAAGCTGGCCGAGGCACTGTCCGAGCTGCGCCTGCTCAAGGATGAGTGGGAAATCGAGCAGATGAAGGTCGCCGTTGCCGCGACCGCTGCCGGGTTCGAGGAAATCATCAAGTCCCTGCCGCGCGCCGTCGCCCACAAGC
Source organism: Specibacter sp. (assembly GCA_049578485.1). Classification (GTDB taxonomy): domain Bacteria; phylum Actinomycetota; class Actinomycetes; order Actinomycetales; family Micrococcaceae; genus Specibacter. Next base: position 6,966 of record JBAUMA010000148.1, on the reverse strand, counting down.
GTGGCGAGCGGGTTGTGGAGGGCGCATTCTTCGCTCGTGCCCGCGAGGAAGGCAACGAACTCGGCTACGACACCATTGCCGCGGCCGGCAACAACGCCACCGTGCTGCACTGGAACCGCAACACCGGCACGGTCAACGAGGGAGAGATGCTCCTGGTGGACGCCGGCGTCGAGGCCGACTCCCTGTACACGGCCGACATAACCCGCACCCTGCCGGTGAACGGCTCGTTCTCGGAGATCCAGCGCAAGATCTACCAGGCTGTCCTTGATGCCGCCGACGCTGCGTTTGCCGTGGCCCTTCCGGGACGCAAGTTCCGTGACGTGCATGTGGCCGCCATGGAGGTCTTGGCAGCACGCCTGGAAGAATGGGGCTTCCTGCCCGTCTCCGCCGAGGTTGCACTCTCCGCCGAGGGCCAGCAGCACCGTCGCTGGATGCCGCACGGCACCAGCCACCACCTGGGCCTTGACGTTCACGACTGCGCCCAGGCCCGCGCCGAGCTGTACCTGGACGGCATCATCACCGAGGGCATGGTGTTCACCATTGAGCCGGGCCTGTACTTCAAGAACGAGGACCTGGGCATCCCGGCCGAGTACCGCGGCAACGGCGTGCGCATCGAGGACGACATCCTGATCACGGCCAACGGCCCGGTCAACCTGAGCGCGGCACTCCCCCGCACCCCGGACGACGTCGAAGCCTGGATGGCCCGCCTCTCCGCTTAGCCCCTCGTCTATGTTGCACTTGTTGGACGAATTTCCCCGAATTTCGGCGATTTTCGTCCAACAAGTGCAACATAGTTGTTTAAGGCCGCAGACGGTCGAGACGGCGCCTTGGTTGTCAGGACAGGGCCCGACGGCGTACCGGTGCCAATCGGGACGATTACGGCGTCGGGCCTGCTCAAGGCGCGGCACCTCGACCTCAACGACGAGCACGTCAGGGTGCGGATCTTTGCCCCTGGTCTGTGTTGCAGCTGTTGGACGAATTTCCCCGATATAGCCGGATTTTGATCCAACAACTGCAACATAGACGGCGCAAAAGAGAACGGCCCGCATTCGATCAACGAATGCGGGCCGGATGTGGAGTTCTAGGGCTTTGGGGCTTCTTCTTCCGGTGCCTCCGCCGGAGCGGGCGGGGCATCCACGCGAATGCCGTACTGCGGCCGGCCGTCGGGCAGGTCCGGGAACTGGCCGCGACGGGGGCCATCCAAGGGCGCCTGTCCGGGACGCTCATGGCTTTCTTCAGCCTGCGGTGCATCGGCGGCCGCGGCGGGCTGCTGAGCCCCATAGGGGTCGTGCCAGCCTTCCGGGCGGGCCGGCGGCTGCTGGGCCGGGGGCTGCACCGGCGGGCGGTGGCTTTGGCCCTGGTACGGCGCACGCGGCGCCGCCGGGGCGGTGGAGTTCATGGGCAGCTGGGCCAGCAGGCGGCGGGCGTCCATGGCGACGTCGGGAGTCACGATGACGTCATAGTTGGAGGCCAGGACCTGGTTGGTGGAGGTGAAGTCGCGCTTGCCTCGCTGGGCGGCGTAGCCGATGATCGCAAACAGCATCCAAAATGCGGCACCCATGAGCACCGCGGTGAAAACGTTCACGTAGGGTCCGCCGGCGGTTCCGGACGTGCCGTCGAAGAAGGAGAGCATGACGCCGATGAACAGGCCAAACCAGGCACCGGTCATGGCGCCGCGCAGGGCAACCCGGGGGTAGCTGAGCTTGCCGGTCACCCGCTCGACGATCTTCAGGTCGTTGCCGACAATGGAGACGTGCTGGACGGGAAATTTTTCATCAGCCAGGTAGTCAACCGCCTTTTGGGCGTCCAGATAGGAGGTGTAGGAACCGATGGTCTCCCCGGAAGGGACCATGCGGGCCTCGTCCATGGGTCGGGTGCGTCCAAAGAGGTTTGACATACCTCCATTGTTCACCATGATCCTGCACGTTGGCTGGAGTATCGCTGGCAGTGAAATGCGTGCACCCGGGAAGGTTACGCCAATGTCCGGCTTGGGAAGTAGCCTTTAGGGGTGAGCACACAACCCACGCGCATCTTTGTTGCGCGACTTCTAGGCCTGGACGTCTTTGACCCGCTGGGTGACCGGCTGGGCAAACTTCGTGACGTGGTGGTGCTGGGACGCGGGCAGCCGAACGCGGCGCCCCACGCAGTCGGCATCGTGGTCGAGGTGCCCGGCAAGAAGCGCGTGTTCGTTCCCATGACCCGGCTGACGTCCATGGACCAGTCCCAAATCATCTGCACTGGCCTGGTCAATCTGCGCCGCTTCGAGCAGCGCGGCGCCGAACAGCTGGTGGTGGCCGGAATCTTTGACCGCAAGGTGACGCTCGTCGATGGCAGCGGCGACGCCGTCATCGAGGACATTGCCATGGACCAGCAGCGCAACGGCGACTGGCTCGTGACCAAGCTGTTCGTGCGCCGCGGCACCAGCACCTCACGACTGCGCGGACTGCGCCGTGGCCACACGCTGCTGATCGACTGGTCCGAAGCCCACCCGGAGGACGCCGCCGAGCCCCAGGGCGCCATGCACTTCGTGGCGACCCACGAGGACCTCAAACCTTCCGACTTTGCCGATGCACTTCAGGAGATGAGCGACAAACGCCGCGTGGAGGTGGCCAGCGAGCTTCAGGATGAGCGCCTGGCAGACATCATGTCCGAGCTTCCCGAGGAGGACCAGGTCAGCCTGCTCTCCGCCTTGGACAATGAGCGCGCGGCCGACGTCCTGGAGGAGATGGACCCGGACGACGCCGCCGACCTCCTGGCCGACCTTCCCCAGGCCAAGGCCGAGGAACTGTTGCTGCTCATGGAGCCCGACGAAGCCAAGGACGTCCGCCGCCTGCTCCAATACGAGGAAGGCACGGCCGGGGCGCTCATGACGCCCGTGCCGGTGATCCTGCCCCCGGAGGCAACCGTTGCCGAGGCGCTGGCCCACGTGCGCAGTGAGGATCTCTCCCCCGCGCTGGCCTCCGCCATTTTCATCTGCCGCCCGCCGTTGGAAACCCCCACCGGGCGTTACCTGGGCCTGGTCCACATCCAGCAGCTGTTGCGCAGCGCACCACCGGAACAGCTGGGCACCCTGGTGGATAAGAACCTGGAGCCCGTCTCTGACCAGGACGACATCAGCGTGGTCAGCCACATCATGGCTTCCTACAACTTGAATTCACTCGCCGTGGTGAACAAGGAGGGCCGCCTGGTGGGCGCCGTGACGGTTGATGACCTGCTGGACCATTTGCTGCCCGAGGACTGGCGAACCCACGAAGACGGCGCACCCATGAGGAAATTAGGAGGCCGCATTGGCTGAACGGCACCACGCCAAGGGCGGCGGCATCGACACGCCCATGGAGCTGCGATCCCGGCTCCTGCCCAACCTGACCAGCGATCCGGACTTCTTTGGCCGTTTCGCCGAACGCTTTGCCCGCTACATGGGCACGGCCAACTTCCTGCTGTACATGACGGTCTTCGTGGTGGTGTGGATCGCGATCAACGTGGTGGGGCTCTTTGGCCTCCACTGGGACCCGTACCCGTTCATCCTACTGAACCTGTTCTTCTCCACCCAAGCCTCCTACGCGGCTCCCTTGATCCTGCTGGCCCAGAACCGCCAGGACGACAGGGACCGGGTCCAGATCGAACAGGACAGGTCCCGCAACGAACGCAACCTGGCCGACACCGAGTACCTGACCCGCGAGGTTGCCGCCCTGCGTATCAGCCTGCGCGAAGTGGCCACCCGTGACTTTGTCCGCTCCGAGCTGCGCGGCCTGTTGGAGGACCTGATCGCCCTCCAGGACGGGGACGCAGTGCCGGCCCAGGATTCCCGCAACCAACGCTCACCGGCAACCAGCGCCATCAAAACGGTTTCGCCAAAGCGCACCAACAACTCATAAGGTATTTGCTTCCCATGAACGTCCCAGCCGCCTCCCTGCACGCCGCCCTCGCCACGGTCATCGACCCGGAGTTGCGCCGGCCCATCACCGAATTGGGCATGCTGGACTCCGTGGAGGCCGACGACGCCGGCCGGGTACGCGCCGTCGTGCGCCTCACGGTGGCCGGCTGCCCGCTGCGCGAGACCATCACCAAGGACGCCACCGAGGCGTTGACGAGGCTCGACGGCGTCACGGAGGTCAGCGTGGAACTCACCGTCATGACGGCGGAGCAGCGCGCGGCGCTCAAGGACCAGCTCAAGGGCAGCGGCGCCGAGCGGGGGATCCCGTTCAACGAGCCGTCCTCGCTGACCCGCGTCTACGCCGTGGCCAGCGGCAAGGGCGGTGTGGGGAAGTCCTCCGTCACGGTGAACCTGGCGTGCGCACTGGCGGCCAAGGGTCTGCGCGTAGGGATCGTGGACGCCGACATCTACGGCTTCTCCGTGCCGGCACTCATGGGCATCACCCAATCGCCCACGCGCGTGGATGAGATGATCCTGCCGCCGGTGGCCCACGACGTGAAGGTCATCTCGATCGGCATGTTCGTCAAGGGAAACCAGCCCGTGGCCTGGCGCGGCCCCATGCTGCACCGGGCGCTGGAGCAATTCCTGACGGATGTGTACTTTGGCGACCTGGACGCCTTGTTCCTGGACCTGCCCCCGGGCACGGGCGATGTCGCCATTTCGGTGGCCCAGCTGCTGCCCAAGGCCGAAATTCTGGTTGTCACCACCCCGCAGGCGGCTGCCGCCGACGTAGCCGAACGTGCAGGTGCCATCGCCGTTCAGACGGGGCAGACGGTGGCAGGCGTCATTGAGAACATGTCATTCTTGACGTTGCCCGACGGCAGCACCATGGAGTTGTTTGGCTCCGGCGGCGGGGAGGTTTTGGCCAAGCGGCTGAGCCAGACGGTCAACGCGTCCGTGGAGGTCCTGGGGCACATTCCGCTCGACGTTGCGCTTCGCGAGGGCGGGGACATTGGCGCACCGATCGTGCTGGCCCATCCGGAGTCGCCGGCGGCCGTGGCGCTGCTGGGCATTGCCGAAAAGTTGGCCGTGCGCCCGCGCGGGCTGGCGGGCCTGAGCCTGGGCGTCACCCCGCGGTGATTGAGCCTGTCGAAATCCAGAGTGGTCTCGGAATCCAGCAGGGTCTCGACAAGTTCGACCACCAGTGACAAGCACGACCACCGAGTAGCTTGTTAGGTCGCTTCGACGTCGTACGGCGCCAGCTGGCCCTCGGCGAGGCGCTCCACGGGCTTTTCCGGCGGCAGGGACGACACGGCCTTGTCCTCGGAACTGTCTTTGCCCATCATGGACGCTATGGCAGTTGCGGGCGCGGTCTTGAGGGAATTGAGAGTCTCGACGTCGTCGTCGTCCAGCAGGGCCTCACGAATGATGCGGCGGGGATCGTACTGGCGCGGATCCAGCTTCTTCCAGTCAATGTCATCGATATCGACCCCGGCTTCATCCCTGATGGTTTCGCGCGCGCCGGAAGCCATCTTGCGTACCTCACGGATGAGGTTCTTCAGCTTGTCCACGTAGCCCGGGAGGCGCGTGGGGCCGATCACCAAGAGTGCCACAACGACAATCAGGACCAGCTCGGGGGTATTGATACCAAACACGTTAGGAAGATTACCCTCTCAACACTCAAAGCAACGATTCCACGGGGTCATGATCTTGTTTTTTGCTCGTTGGCTTGCACTTGCAGGACTGGAGGCCCGCAGGCCCGCGAAACTAGTGGAGCCCGACGATCCTGGGCAGTGACAGCAACGGCTTCTTCGGCGCACGGGCTTCCTTGGTGCGCCCCGGTGCCAAATCGGCCAGGGATTCGCGCAGCATGGCCCGTCCGCGGTGGATACGTGAACGAACAGTACCGAGCTTGATGTTCAGGGCATGGGCCACCTCGTCATAGGAGAGGCCTTCCATATCGCAAAGCACGACGGCGGCTCGGAAGTCCGGCGGCAACGCCTCCAGTGCGGCGGCAACATCCAGGTCGAGATTGTTGAATTCAAAGGTCCGCTCGGGCCCGGGGTCGGCACCGGGGAGCCGCGACTCGGCATCCTCACCAAGCGTGTCAAAGCGGATCCGCTGCTTGCGGCGGGCCTGGTCCAGGAACAAATTGGTGGTGATGCGGTGCAACCAGCCGTCAAGGGTGCCCGGCTTGAAATTGGCGAGGGAACGGAATGCCCGGACAAACACTTCCTGGGTGAGGTCCTCGGCGTCGTACTTGTTGCCCGTGAGGCGGTAGGCGAGCCGGAAGACCTTGGCGGAATGGTTGGCAACCACCTCATCCCACGTTGGCGGCGTCCACTCGGGCTCGGGCGCAACCGCAGACAGGGCTGCGGAGCTGGCGGTGGAACTCATGGCTGCACCTCTTTCCATACGGCTTGCAACGTTGCGAATCCTGCTGGATCCGCCCTGCGGGGCTTGCCCCCCCAAGTCCCCATAGTGTGCCAAAGAAAGCTGACATTTAGCTGGACGAAAGAGAAATTCAGCCCACGGCGCAGGCAGTAGGCTATAAGCAATCACCGCGACAGTTTAGGAAACACCACCCATGAGCGCCGACAAGTCCACCAGCTGGTCCTATGCCGAGGGCCTGCCCGTGGAAGACGACGTCCTCCGCCGCGCCCGCGAACGCTCCCATGAACTGGGCTTGTTCCCCGTCAGCCATGGCGTTGCCGCAGCCTTGACCGTCCTCGCGGTATCCTCCAAGGCGCAGACGGCGGTGGAAGTGGGCACTGGTGCCGGCGTCTCCGGCGTGGCCCTGCTGCGTGGACTTGGCCCCAAAGCGGTGCTGACCACGATTGATCCCGATGTGGACCATCTCAAGGCGGCCCGCGAGGCGTTCATCGAATCCGGTTCCCCCGCCAACCGCACGCGCACCATCTCGGGCCGCGGCCAGGACGTGCTGCCGCGACTGACCGATGCCGCCTACGACCTGGTCTTCATTGACGCGGACAAGCCCAGCTTTCCGGCCTATGTGGAGCAGGGCATCCGCCTGCTGAAGTCCGGCGGGCTGTTGATCGTCAATGACGCCCTGGACAAGGACAGGGTCTCCG
>JBAUMA010000147.1:0-3197 GCA_049578485.1 Specibacter sp. | reverse complement strand
CCATGGGGGTGCCCACCACGGGATCGGCCACCACCACCGATTCCAGCCCAAAGACCTCCTGCACCAGCTCCGCCGTCAACACCTGGGCCGGCGCGCCCTGGGCCACGATCGCCCCGCCTTTCATGGCGATCAAGTGGTCCGCGTACCGCGCGGCCAGGTTCAAATCGTGCAGCACTATTCCCACGGTGATGCCGCGCCGGGCGTTGAGTTCGGAGACAACGTCCAAGACCTCCACCTGGTGGGCCAAGTCCAGGTACGTGGTGGGCTCATCCAGCAACAGGACGTCAGTCTCCTGGGCCAGCGCCATGGCGATCCACACGCGCTGGCGTTGCCCGCCGGACAGCTCGTCAATGCTCCGTGCGGCCAGCTCCTGCGTGCCGGTGACGGTCAGCGCGGCTGCCACGGCGTCGTCGTCGGCCGTTGTCCACTGCCGGAACCAGCCCTGGTGGGGGCTGCGGCCGCGCCCCACCAAGTCCGCCACGGTGATGCCGTCGGGCGCGGTTGGTGTTTGCGGCAGGATGCCCAGTTCCCGGGCCAGCTCGCGGGTGGGCATCTTGTGGATGTCGGAGCCGTTGAGATGCACGACGCCGGCACCCGGCTTGAGCAGCCTGGCCAGGCCCCGGAGCAGCGTGGATTTTCCGCAGGCGTTGGCGCCCACGATGATCGTGACCTTGCCGGCGGGCAGCTCAACGGACAGGTTCTCCACGATGGCCCGCTCGCCGTAACCCAGCGAAAGGTCGCGGGCGGACAGGCTTGCGGCTTGCTTCGATGGCTGTGTAGTCATCTCAGCCTCCTTGGTTGGTGCGGTTGGACGAGGCCAGCAGCCAGAGCAGGAAGGGCGCACCCAGGGCTCCGGTCACCACCCCCACGGGCAATGCGGTGCCGGGAATGGTGTTGACGGCGGCAAAATTCGCGGCCAGGACAATGGTGGCGCCTACCAGTGCGGACAATGGCAGGCTGGGCGCTCCCCCGTTGAGGCGCTTGGCGATGGGGCCGGAAAGGAACGCCACGAACGCGATGGGGCCGGCGGCGGCCGTTGGCAGGGCGGCAAGCAGCACGCCCACGATGGTCAGCAGGAGCCGGGCGTGGGGGACGTTCAGGCCCAGACCGGCGGCGGTGTCGTCACCCAAGGCCAGGCCGCGCAAGTCACGCGAGCCTGCGGCGGTGAAGGGCAGCAAAACAAGCAGGGCAACGGCCAGGATGGCCACGCGCTCCCAGTTGGCGGAGTTGAGCGAGCCGGTCAGCCACACCATGACGTCCTGGGCGTTGTTGATGTCCGCCCGGGAAAGCAGGAATGTGACGGCGGCCTGCAGGAACGCGGCGAAGCCGATCCCCACCAAGATCAGTCCGGTGCCGCCGCGGCCCCGGGCCAGCAGTGTGATCAACAGGGCCACCACCAGGGCGCCAATGACGGCGGCCACGGAAACGCCGGCGCCGCGGATCCCAAAGATCACCACGGCGGCGACGGCCGTGGCGCTGGCGCCGTAGCTGATGCCGATGATGTCGGGGCTGGCCAGCGGGTTGCGCAGCATGGACTGGAAAATGGCTCCGGCCATGCCAAACGATGCCCCGGCCAGCAGGCCCAGCAGTGCCTGCGGCAGTTTGTTGTCCATGACGATAAAGCTGGCGCCCGGGATGGTTTCCCCGCCCAGCATGCGCAGGAAGTCAGGGACGGTGACCGTGTAGCTGCCCAGCAGGATGTTCACGGCCAGCAGCCCCGCCACCAGCACGGCCAGCGATGCGGTGAGGACGGCACGACGCCGGCGCGGGGCGGTGCGAAGCACGCGCAGCGCCGGGCCTGTCAGGACGGCATCTTGTAGAAGGTTCACAGCTCGGCCTGCTTTCCACGGCGCACCACGGCGATGAAGACGGGGGCGCCAATCATGGCCGCCAGGATGCCGGCGGGCACCTCTCCGGGGAGCAGGATGACGCGCCCGGCCACATCGGCCAGCAGCAGCACTGCGGGGGCGGCCACCATGGACAGGGGCAGGAGCCACCGGTAATCGGGGCCAACCAGGCCACGCAAAAGGTGCGGCACCACCAGGCCGATGAAGCCGATGGGCCCGGCGAGCGCGGTGGCGGAGCCGCACAGCAGCACTATGCCCACACCCGAGATGGCGCGTCCCAGCCCGGGGCGCTGGCCGAGTCCGCGGGCCATGTCATCGCCCAGCGCCAGCGTGTTCAGGAGTTTTCCGGTGGCCAGCAAGATGACGGCACCCAGCGCCACAAACGGCAGCACCGCCAGGACGGAGTCCCACGACTTTCCGGCCAGGGCGCCCACCTGCCAGGTGCGGAACAAGTCCAGCGAGTCCTGGCTGGTGACCAGCATGGCGCTCATGAGCGAGCCCATGCCGGCGGCCATGGCGGCCCCGGCGAGGGCCAGTTTGACGGGCGTGGCGCCGCTGCGGCCCAGGCTGGCCACGGTGTACACGGCGACGGCGGCCACGGCGCTGCCGGCAAACGCAAACCACAGAAAGCTGGAGACCCCGGCGGCACCAAGGAAGAAGATGCCCGCCACGACGGCCAGCGAGGCGCCGGCGTTGATGCCCAGGATGCCCGGGTCGGCCAGCGGGTTGCGCGCCACGCCCTGCATGGCGGTGCCGGCCAGGCCGAGGGCCACGCCCACCACCAGGCCCGCCGCCGTACGGACCAGCCGGGACATGACCACGGCGTGGTCGCCGTTGGCCGGGTCGTAGTGGAACAAGGCGTCAAGGACCGTGGGCAGCGGGACGTTGCGGGCGCCCACGGCCAGTGACGCCAGGACGATCACGGCCAGGGCGGCCAGCAGCGCAAACAACCACAGGACCCGGCCGCGGTTGCCCACGTGCCGGTCTGGGCATTGTGTGGCGGACACCGGCGCCGCCATGGTTGTTGCACTCATTGACGTTGCCTTAGACCTTGTCCGCGGCGGCACCCAACTGGGGCAGGAACGCATCGAGTGCCCAGGGCAGGCTGAGCGGGGACGACGCCGAGATGGCGTACGTCAGCGTGTTGTCGCTGTCGGCAACAAACGCCCCCTTCTTCACAGCCGGGATCTGGCCCAACAGGGGGTCCTGCACAATGGCATCCTTGGTCTTGGCGTCCGGGACCCAGCTGACAAAGATTTGGGAGTCGAGTTCATTGGCCTTCTCCGCGGACCAGGCGATGTAGAAGTCCGAAACGCCCTTTTCGGCCTTGACCACAACGGGTGCCAGCTC
>JBAUMA010000146.1:0-5203 GCA_049578485.1 Specibacter sp. | reverse complement strand
GGCGTGGTCGGTGCCCATCATCGCATCGACGGCCGCCAGGGTGCCGCCGTCAATGAACTCCAGGATGGACGGCTGGATCCGGGCGTCGATGATGGCCGACGCCGCACGTGCGGCGGCCGGCGCGTCGGCGAAATAAGCCGCCACCGTGGCCGTGTGCAACGGCTGGGGCCGGAGCCGCAACGTGGCCTCGACGACGACGCCAAGGGTGCCCTCCGAGCCGATGATCAAAGCGTTCAGGTCATAGCCGCTGACACCCTTGATGGTGTTCCGGCCGGTTTTCAGGATCCGGCCGTCCGCCAGCACCACCTGCAGGGACAGCACGGACTCACGGGTCACCCCATATTTGGCGCACCACATGCCGCCGGCGTTGGTGGCCACGTTGCCGCCGATCGAGCAGATCGCCGTGCTGGCGGGGTCGGGGGCGTAGAAGAGGCCGTAGGGGGCCGCGGCAGCATTGACCTCGGCGTTCAGTACGCCGGGCTGCACAACGGCCTGCTGCTCCACCGGGTCAATCGAGAGGATCCTGTTCATGCGGCTGACGTCCAGCACCACGTTCCCGGCCGTGGCCGAGGACCCGCCGGCCAGGCCCGTGCCGGCGCCTCGCGGAACGATGGGCACCCGGTAGCGGGTGGCGAGCCGGAGCGCCTCGACCACGTCGTCCACCGATTCTGCGTAGATTATGCCGTCCGGAATGCCGGCGGGCACGTAGCCCGAGCGGTCGACGCCGCCGAGGGATCTCGCCTGCGGGTCGGTGGAGGCGTTTCGGCATGCGGCCAGCAGGGCCCTGACGCCGTCGTCAGTTGGGAGAGTCGTCATGCGTCCACCTTCGTCCATGCCTGGTGTGGCTGCAAGGGTTCCCGCGTTACCGCCGTCGCATGAGCCACGCCACAGCCAGGCCCAAAACAAACCAGGCGAGCCCCAACCACAGGGCCAACGGTGTGGCGGAGGCCAGCACCAGGACCAGCAAGGCAGCCCCAACGGCGGGCACGGCCCCGTGAAGGAACCAGTTGCCCCGCTCCGGGGCCAGTTTCTTGACCAGGAAATAGCCGATCACCGAGACGTGCAGCAGGATGAACGCGGTCAGGGCGCCCACGTTGACGGCGGAGCTGAGGATGTCCAGGCCGTCGCCGCGGGTGGCCGCCCAGAGGGCCACCACGATGTTCCCGGACGCTGTCAGCAGGATGCTGCGGACGGGCACCCCGGTACGGGCGGAAACCTTGGCCAGCCCGGCCGGAAGGCGCCTTTCCCGGGCCATGTCCATGATGATGCGGCTGCCCGCACCTTGGCCCACCATGGCGGCAAAGGCCGCGCCGGCTGCCTTGGACAGGGCCAGCAGCCAGTGCAGCCACGGCCCGATGCTGTCACCGACGGCGGTGTAGTACGCGGCACCCTGGAGCTCCGGATTGGCGGCAAGCTCGGCCGGGGCGGTGGGGGAGAGGAGGGCTCCTACATAGCTCTGGGCCACAAACAACAGGCCGGCAATGATCAGGCACAGGATGGTCGCCCGCCCGATCATCCTGACACTGCCTTTTGCCTCCTCGGCGAAGGTCGCCAGTGCGTCAAAGCCAAGGAATGAAAGGACAGCCACGGAGACCGCCCCCATCACGGCAACGAGGGAAAAACGGCCGATTCCAGTGAAGGGGCTCAGCCACGGCCGGTCCGGTCCGTGCACCGCCAGGAAATAGATGCCGCAGGCCAGTACCACCAGCAGCACCGCCACTTCGAGCAGGACGACGCCGGTGATCACCTTTGAGGCGAGCTGCACCCCGGCCAGGTTCAGCGCCGTCGTGCCCACCACGGCGACGGCAACGAACACCCAGATGGGCACGGCCGGGAAAAGGGAGTTCAGGGCAATCCCGGTGAACATGTACGCCACGGACGGAATGAGCAGGTAATCGAGCAGGATCATCCAGCCGGAGATGTACCCAGCCCGCGGTCCGATCCCCTTGCCCGCGTAGGCAAACACGGCTCCGGCCCGCGGAATTTCTCGGGACATGCGCATGTAGCTGACGGCGGTGAAGGCCATGACCAAGGTGGCGATGACGTAGACGGTACCCACCGCGCCGGACGACTTTGCATCCAACGTCCCGAAAATCCCCACGGCTGCGGCCGGGCCGATGAAAACCAGGCCGAAGAAAATGAGTTGGCCCAATGAAACGCTGCGTTGCAGCGATCCGGCGGGCGGGGCAGAAGCCTGTGCGTCCATTGGCCCATCATGCCACCTGATGTCGTTGGCGGACCGGTGTCCCGTGGTGGCCCATGTCAGCTGGTGGCATGATGGGCCCATGAGTGAAAACGAAGACCCCACACTGCGTTCCGTTGAACTGATCCGTACCGCCACCGCCCGCTACACGGCGCGAAACCCGGCGGGTGCCGAGATCGAGTTTGGGCACGGCGAAGGGCTCATGAGCCCCGTCGAATTGCTCCTGGCCGCCATCGCCGGATGCTCGTCGATCGACGTCGACACAGTGACGGCGCGCAGCTGTGAGCCCACCGAATTCCGGGTCGGGGCCAGCGGCCACAAGGTGGTCGAGGACGGTGCGAACCGGGTGGACGGGCTCCACCTTGCCTTCAATGTGGCCTTCCCCGACACCGAGGAAGGGCGGAAGGCGGCAGGCATGGTAGATCGGCTCGTAACGCTCTCGCATGACAAATACTGCACAGTGTCCCGGACCGTGGAGCGCGGCACAGCCGTCTCGCACGAGGTCAACGTGGCCGTCGGGGACACCGCCATCTGAGCAAACACCCGTGCGGTGACCGGAACCTCTGGATACCGTGGCCGTTCCGGAGCAAGATGGAGGGAGGCGGGCGCCACCAATCGAGGGGATCGTCCACCGGCCGGACTCCGCACCGGCATGAACACAAGGAGTTGATAGGCCATGGACATGCTGACACTCGGCTACATAGGTATCGGTCTAATCGTCGTGGCGGTGGTCATGAGCATCATCGCCATCTACGGCGGGCACCACGGGCACGTGCACTAGACGAGCCGGCAGCGCACCGCCGGGCCGGCCGCCCCCAGGGTTCGCGGCCCGTTAACGCTCAGTTCAGCCGGGCACAACCATCGATTGTCTTCCGCTTGCCACCGTTGTACGCATCATCGCAACCGCATTCGGAAGGCCTCCCATGACCGCCCCCAAGAAACTCCTGCCCATGCTCGGCCACACGCGTGGAAAGCGCAGCGCCGTCACCTGCATGCTCAAGTGTGACAACGCCTGTTCCAAGGCCGTGTGCAACACCTCCGCCAACAGCTATTTCCGCGACATCGCCTCCGCCGAGTTCTCCCGACGTTCGGCGCTGGGACTGGGGCTGGCCGGAGCCCTGAGCGCCGCCGTCGTCCTCAAGGGCAATGGCGGCCAGGTCCGGCACGACGACGACCACGGCAAGGGCGGCAAGCTCACCTTTGCCCCGATCAAGCCGGTCGACGCCGCCGTGGATTCCTTCAATGTCCCGAAGGGTTACAGTTGGTCCCCGATCATCCGTTGGGGTGACCCCTTGTTCGCCGACGCCCCGGCCTTTGACTTCGCCCAGCAGACCCCGCAGTCGCAGGCACGCCAGTTCGGCTACAACAACGACTACACGGAGATCCTGCGCCAGCCCAACGGCAAGAAGGGCCTGCTGATCTGCAACCACGAATACGTCAACCCGCAGATCATGTTCCCGGCTGCCCCCGCATCGGCTGCCGAGGAGGCGCAGCGCCGCGGGATTTTCCGCAACGCCGTCGGCATGACGGTTGTGGAACTTGAGCGCGAGCACAAGGGCGAGCCCTGGGACTACATCCGCGGCGGAAAGCTCAACCGACGCATCACCGTGGACACCACCTTTGAACTGACCGGCCCTCTGGCCGGTTCGGACTTCGTCAAGACCGCCGCAGACCCCTCCGGCCGCCGTGTCCAGGGAACCCTGGGCAACTGCTCCGGCGGTTCCACCCCTTGGGGCACGATTCTCTCCGGCGAGGAAAATTTCAACGGCTTCTTCCGCACCAACGGCACCTCTGTCGAGGACCGCCGCTACGGCCTCGAAGACAAGGCCACGGCCATGGGCTGGGAGCTTGACGACCCCCGCTTCGACGCCCGCGGTGCCGACTACCGCAACGAAGCCAACCGCTTCGGCTACATCGTGGAAATCGACCCCGAGAACCCCCGCTCCACTCCGCGCAAGCACACGAGCCTGGGCCGATTCAAGCACGAGGGCGCCAACGTCATCATCGCCGACAACGGCAAGGCGGTGGCTTACTCGGGCGACGACGAGCGCTTTGACTACCTGTACAAGTTCGTGTCCAAGAACAAGTACAAGAAGAACGACAAGGCGCACAACATGACCCTGCTGACCGAGGGTGATCTCTACGTGGCACAGTTCGCCGGCAACTCGGCCGGTGAAATCGACGGCACCGGCAAGGTTCCCGCCGACGGCAAGTTCGATGGCACCGGCAAGTGGCTGCCACTGGTGGTCAACGGCAAGAGCGCCATCGCCGGCATGACGGTCCAGGAAGTGCTTGTCTACACCCGCCTGGCCGCGGACAATGCGGGCGCAACCAAGATGGACCGCTGCGAGGACGTGCAGCCGAACCTGAAAACCGGCAAGGTCTATGTTGCGTGCACCAACAACACCAAGCGCGGACTGCCCGGCCAGGCCCTCCCCGACGAGACAAACCCGCGGACGGAAAACCGCGACGGACACGTCGTGGAGCTCACCGAGAACCGCGGCGACGCCACGGCCACCACGTTCAACTGGAACCTGCTGATGCTCTGCGGTGACCCGGCCAAGAACACCGAGACGTACTTCAGCGGCTTCCCGGCGGCCCAGGTCAGCCCCATCTCCTGCCCCGACAACCTGGCCTTCGACACGCAGGGCAACCTGTGGATCTCCACCGACGGCGCGCCGTCGACCATCGGCTTCAACGACGGCCTGTTCAAGGTTGGCCTGGAAGGCCGCAACCGCGGAAACGTGCAGCAATTCGCCTCCATGCCGCGCAATGCCGAGACGTGCGGGCCCGTCATCCACGACGACGAATCCATGGCGTTCGTTGCCGTCCAGCACCCGGGTGAGGAAGGGACGTACGCCGCGCAGAACTCGTACTTCCCCGACTATGTCGCCGAGGGCGCAAAACCGGCACGAGGCAAGGTGCGCGCACCCCGCCCGTCGATTGTCCAGATGTACCCGACGGGGGCCGGCCGCAAGTAGTCCGGGCACCCCGAAGGGG
>JBAUMA010000145.1:0-3974 GCA_049578485.1 Specibacter sp. | reverse complement strand
CCATGGACCCGATCGTCAACGAGTACATTGGCGCCGGCGACGTCCGCGTCCAGACGCGCCGCACGCTCGAGAACGTCAAGGTCATCCTGGAAGCCGGCGGCTCCTCCGTGGAGGACGTAATCATGTTCCGCGTCTACCTGACCACGCGCGACGACTTCCCCGCCATGAACGAGGTCTACGGTGACTTCATCAAGGAGAACGTCCCCAGCGGCGCGCTCCCCTCCCGCACCACCGTGTTCGTTGACCTGCCGCACGAGGTCATGCTGGTGGAAATCGACGCCTTGGCCGTCACCTCCTAGCACTCGAGCTCCCCTCGCCCCCGCGACTGTGTTGCAGTTGTTGGACGATGAAAGCGGTTTCCCGCCGTTTTTCGTCCAACACCTGCAACACAGAACCTCGCGGGGGCGTTCTTGTGTCCGGCAAGGGATCAGTCGGCCGTGACCAGGGGGTCCGTGGAGGACGCCGCCATGCCGTCGGCCGTCTCCACCGGCAAGCCGTTGCGGGCCCAGTATTCAATCCCGCCAATCATTTCCTTGACGGGGTAGCCGAGCTCGGCGAACGCCAGCGCGGCGAACGTGCTTCCATTGCAGCCGGGGCCCCACGAATACACCACCACCGGCGTTCCCGATGGGATGAGCGCGGAGGCCTGTTCCGGGATTTGCGCGGTGGCCAGGTGCAGTGCTCCGGGGATGTGCCCGTGCTCCCAGGAACCGTGCCGGCGCGTGTCCACCAGCACAAACTCACGGGCCGCCAGCCGTGCGTGGACGTCCATGACGTCGATTTCAAATTCCAGTTTGGCGCGGAAGTGCTCGGTGGCGGCAGTCATGAAATAACCGTACGGCATCCTGGTCTCGACAGCCTCGGACACCGTCTAGCCAAGGGCGCGCGGATGCGCCGCCGCGTAGACCTCGCGCAGTGTTTCGGCGGTGACAAGGGTGTACACCTGTGTGGTGGTCACCGAGGCGTGGCCCAGCAGCTCCTGAACCACACGGACATCCGCACCGCCTTCGAGCAGGTGCGTGGCGAAAGAGTGCCGCAGGGTGTGCGGGGAAACATCCACGGTGACGCCGGCCTTCTCCGCGGCAGCGTTCAGGATGGTCCAGGCGCTTTGCCGGCTGATGCGCCCGCCCCTGGCATTGAGGAAAAGCGCCGGAGTGCCCTTGCCCTTGGCGGCCAGCGAGCCCCTCCCCCGCACCAGGTACGCCTCAAGCGCCCGCAGCGCGTAGGAGCCGATCGGCACCAGCCGCTCCTTGGACCCCTTGCCGAAGAGCCGCACCAGGGATGTCTCCCCTGCCGGCGCCAGCACCAGGTCGTCCACGTCCAGTCCCACGGCCTCGCTGATGCGGGCGCCGGTGGAATACAGGAATTCCAGCATGGCCGAATCCCGCAGCCCGGTCGCGGTGTCCGAGCCTGCAGCCTCCAAAATCCTGGTCACGTCAGCGACGCTGATCGCCTTGGGCAGCCTGCGCCCCGCCATGGGCGGGTGGACGTCGGCAGCCGGGTCCGCCGTCGAGAGTCCCTCGAGGGCCCAAAACTTGTGCAGGCCGCGGACGGCGACCACCGTCCGGGCTGCCGAACGCAGTGCCAGGGCGGAACCGCCGTCGGCCCCGTCGGACAGTGCCTGGGCAAACGCGGAAACGTGGTGTCGGGTGATCTGGCCCGGCTCTGTCACCGGGACCGTGGAAAGGAAGTGGTGGTATCGGAGCAGGTCACGCCGATACGCCTGCACGGTGTTGGCGGCCAGACCGCGTTCGACCCCCACATGCTGGAGGTAGTCCTCGATGGCCCGGCCCAGCGCTGTTGCCGGCTGCTCCGGGGTCACCAACGGGCACGCGTCACGGCGTGCGCTGGCTGGGGTGGGCCGGCCACGGTGCGTGGGCGTCGCGCAGGGCCGCGAAATTGTTGCGCGCAGCGGCTGCCGCAGCCAAAATTCCGACGACGGCGGACGGGTTGTGGAGGCGCCCTTCCAAGACTGCGGCGGCTGCCTCGTCAAGATCCACCCAGCGGAACGCGATTTCGGCTTCTTCGTCAGTGCGGACGTGCCGGTCCGCTTCCGGGACCATCGTGATGTCCCGGGCCAGGTAGATCCTGATGGCCTCACTGGAGGAGCCTGGGGAATTGAAGAAGTCGGTCAGGACATGCCACTGGGCAGCCACCAGATCGGCTTCTTCGGCCAGTTCCCTTGCTGCGCCGTCCACAAAGTCCTCGCCCGCAACGTCCAAAAGTCCTGCCGGGATTTCCCAAAGCACCATTTGGACGGGGTGCCGGTACTGGCTCAGGAGCAGGACCTGGTTCTGGTCGTTGAGCACCACCACGGCCACGGCGCCCGGGTGGGCAATATAGTCGCGGGTGAGGGGGGCAGTTCCCGGGGCCAAGCTGAAGGTGTCTGAGACGACGTCCCAGATGCGGCCCCGGTACACCGTCGAGGAGGACTGCAGGGGGCGCAGGCTGACTATGTCGGCCACCGGCTCCCCTGCCTGATGCAGTGTGTCCGTCGTCGACGGTGTCCCGGGCGCGCTCACTAGACTTCCAGCAACCGGGTGGCGTTCTGGCGCTCCAGGGCCGCGGCGATCAGTCCGGCAAAGAGCGGGTGCGGCCGGGTGGGGCGCGAGCTCAGTTCCGGGTGGGCCTGGGTGGAGACGTAGTACGGGTGCACCTCGCGGGGCAGTTCAACGAATTCCACGAGCTTGCCGTCGGGAGACGTTCCAGAGAACACCAAACCCGCTGCGGCAATCTGCTCGCGGTACTTGTTGTTGACCTCGTAGCGGTGGCGGTGGCGCTCGGAGACGTCGGTAGTGCCGTAGGTTTCGGCGATGACCGAGCCCTCGGTGAGCACTGCCGGGTACAGTCCCAGGCGCATGGTGCCGCCGAGATCGCCCTTGCCGCCGACGATGTCCAGCTGCTCTTCCATCGTGGCGATGACCGGGTACGTGGGGTTGTCGTCAAACTCGGAGGAGGAAGCCCCTTCCAGGCCGACCACGTTCCGGGCGTATTCGATGACCATCGACTGCAGGCCAAGGCACAGGCCCAGCGTGGGGATCTGGTTTTCGCGGGCGTACTTCAGCGCGCCCAGCTTGCCTTCGAGTCCGCGGATGCCGAAACCGCCGGGGACGCAGATGCCGTCAACGTCGCCCAGGGCCTTGATGGCACCGGCTTCCGTAGCGCATTCATCGGAGGGGACCCAGCGGATCTTGACCTTGGTGCTGTTGGCGAAACCGCCGGCGCGAAGGGCCTCGGTGACGGACAGGTAGGCGTCCGGCAGGTCGATGTACTTGCCCACCAGGGCGATCTCGATGTGGTGGGCCGGGTTGTGGACGGCTTCCAGGAGCTTGTCCCACTTGGTCCAGTCCACGTCCTTGAACGGCAGGTCCAGGGCACGGACGATGTAGGAGTCCAGGCCCTGGGAGTGCAGTGTCTTGGGGATGTCGTAGATGCTGGGGGCATCCGGGCAGCCGATGACGGCTTCCACGTCCACGTCGCAGGCACGGCCGATCTTGGTGTGCATGGCCTCGGGCAGCACGCGGTCCGAGCGGAGGATGAGGGCGTCGGGCTGGATGCCCAGGGAACGCAGCGCCGCAACGGAGTGCTGCGTGGGCTTGGTCTTCAGTTCCTGCGACGGGCCAATGTACGGCACCAGGGAAACATGGGCGAAGAACACGTTGTTGCGGCCAATGTCCTGGCGCACCTGGCGTGCGGACTCCAGGAACGGCTGGGACTCGATGTCGCCCACAGTGCCGCCGATTTCGGTGATGATGACGTCGGGGGCGTTCTTGCCCTCGGCGGGCAGGCGCATGCGGCGCTTGATCTCATCGGTGATGTGCGGGATGACCTGGACGGTGTCGCCCAGGTATTCGCCGCGGCGTTCCTTGGCGATGACAGTTGAGTAGACCTGACCGGTCGTGACGTTTGCGGAGCCTTCAAGATTTTCATCCAGGAAGCGCTCGTAGTGGCCAATGTCCAAGTCCGTTTCAGCG
>JBAUMA010000144.1:0-5423 GCA_049578485.1 Specibacter sp. | reverse complement strand
GCCCCATCCTGCACCCATTGGCGCCGCTTAAGCGGGCCCGGTTCGACAAAGTGGCCGCGCGGGACGGCGCGCTGTTCAGCTATCCGGAAAAAGCCGGGGAATCGGGCCAATTCCAGGCGGAAACTGTGATCTCGCTGCCGTCGATGATGTCCGGGATGTCGGCGAGCGCAGCGGGGGCGGTAAATGCGGCACCCGCACCCGGCGCCACGGCGATGAATGCCGGGAGGGTTGCGCCCTGGGTGGTGGAATTGGCTCCCCAATGGAGCATGGCGCGGGCGGTTCCCCCTGGATCCAGGCTGATTGCTTGTGGTCCGGGATCAGAAAACATGTACGACGACCCGTTCTTCAGGGTCACCGGCACTGGTGTCCCGTCGGCGGCCTGGAATTCGAGACGGGGATAGCCATTGACCGTGCACGCTGCCGCGCCGGTATTGGTCAGCACGACCGCCATGGCCCGGTGGCCGAGCGCCGGCTCGACCCTGCCTTGCACCTCACCGCTCAGCTGTGCCGTGGCACAGGGCGGGGACGGCGTGTACGACGGCGGTGTGTAACTTTGCGTTGCTTCGGGCACGGCTTCGGGCATGGGTTCCGCAGTGGGTTCCGGTGGGGGCATCGCGGTCGACGCGTAGCGGAGCGTGCCGGTGATGGGGCTGCCTCGACCGGGGCTGACATCGATCCGATAGGTGGTGACCACCGCGTCGCCCGCAACATGGCGTAGCTGTTTCGCCGCGATCAAGGCCTCCATGGCTTCGGCCTCCCGGGCCGACTTCGCCAGCACGCTCAGATTCCGGCCGGGTTTGCCGTTCGTTCCGCGCGCGTCGATCGAAAGGCCGTCGGGCGCGAAGGTTGTGCCGATGGCCGTCACCAGGGCCGTGAGCGACTCACCCGGATAGCTGCCGTCAGCGATGAAGACGGGATGGGAAGCCACGACGGAAAGGCTCGCGAGGTTGATGCGGTGGGCCCGCAGGGATGAGACGACGGCAGTCAGGGCCGAATAGCCGGTTGCCAATACCGACGCCGCACCGTTGCGGTCAACGCTGACGCTTTTCACCCCCGGCATTTGCTTGATGGTCCGGGCGGCGGAAAAGTTTCGCGCCGGCCCGGACTGGGTGGCTGATGGGTCATCCGGCCCGGACGATCGATAAACGTCCGCCCAGAGGCCGCCTCCCGCCTCGGGGCCGGAATCCCTCACCGACACCGACCAGCCGGCCTGATTGGCCCTTTTGGCTACATGTTCGATGACAGCCTCCACGGAGGCGAGCGCCGTCGTCGTCGGCACGTCCGGGGGCACGGTCAGCGTTAGGGAGACAACCCAGCTGCTTTCGTCCCCGGAAAGATGGCTGCCACTGCCGATTTGATCGTAGGAGGCCGTTGCTTCGGCAATTCCGTCCAGGGAACGGGCATAGTCGACGGCCCCGGCTCCGACATCGTGAACGGCGTTCGGGGGCGTACCTGGCCCCGACCAGCATCCTGCCAGCGTGAGCGCCAGCACCACGGCCACGGCTGCCGCCGCGAGCTTATTGCCGTACAACATCGAACTCCCCATTGCTTGTGTTGGCCAACGGGTTTGAGTCTAGGACAGATTTAACTCTAGGGCAGACGCGGCACCCGCGCCGGATTATGCTTGGGTCCATGTCATCATTTAGCGTCTCGCGCAGCGCCCTCATCTCCGCTCCGGCAGAGAAGATCTTTCCCCTGGTCAACAGTTTCCGGGAATGGACCAAGTGGTCGCCCTGGGAAACCATCGATCCCAGCATGCAACGCAGCTACAACGGCCCGGTCACCGGCGTCGGGGCCCAGTATGCCTGGAAAGGCAACGGCAAGGCAGGCGCCGGCACCATGGAAATCGTGGAAGCCTCCGAACCGTCCAAGATCGGCATCCGGCTTGAATTCACCAAACCCATGAAGGCGCTCAACCCGACAACGTTCACCTTCACCCCGGAAGGTGCCGGCACAAAGGTCACCTGGAGCATGACAGGCGAGAACAAGGGAATCGGCCGGATCTTCATGCTGTTCATGAACATGGACAAGATGGTGGGCGGCGACTTTGAGAAGGGATTGGCGGCGCTGGCCCGGGAGGTCACCGGAACGCCCTAGCCGGCCTGCAAGCCCAACAGTTCCTCCAGGCGCTCGTAGCCCTCACGCACGCCGTATTCCATGCCGGATGCCACCATGCCGTCGCGGTCCTCCTGGGATTGGAACGCCGTGTGGTTCAGGATGCGCGTGCGACCGCCGAGGTCTTCGAATTCCACCCGCTCCAAGCTGACGTGGCCGGGGTAGCCGTCAAATTCAAAGGTCCGGACAAGGCTGAGGTTCGGTACAACGTCGTGGAACACTCCGCGGAATCCGTAGGCGTTGCCATCCGGGTCCGTGTGCGTGAACGCCCAGACGCCGCCAGTCCGCACGTCCCAGGCGGCGATGGTCATGGCCAGGGCACGCGGGCCCATCCACTGGATGACGAGTGCGGGGTCGGTGTAGGCGCGGAAGACTTCGGCCACCGGCGCATCCACCTCCCGCACCGCACCCACAAAGGGAACTCCGGGTTCGGCCGTGACGACAAGTGCATTGTTCGTGGTCATTTCCTGATCCTCATTTCTTGCTTGTTCCTTTGCTGCCACCGTCCGTGCCGGGCGGCGGGTTCATGCTTGCCAAGAGTGTGTCGAGCTGCCGGAACCTGGCCTCAGCGGCCAACCGATAACCGTCAATCCAGGCGGTCAATTCCTCCAGCGCGGCCGGGGCCAGGTGGCATGGGCGGCGCTGCCCGTCCCGTGTCCGGGTGATGAGCCCGGCATGTTCGAGCACCTGGATGTGCTTGGACACCGCCTGTTTGGTCAGCTCGAACGGCTCGGCCAGCTCGTTGACCGTGGCGGAACTGCGCGAGAGCCGGGCCACGAGCCTGCGGCGGACCGGATCCGCCAGGGCAAGAAAGGCCCGGTCCAGCCGTTCGTCCTCGACGCCAAATTCGGGCATTGCCACCACCATTGTCAACTATGTTGTTTATCAACCAATCAGTTGTTAATTTTAGGTTAAAACTCTCTTGCCCGTCCGTCAAGGGTTTTGGGCGTACCGGGTGGCCCCGCGGCTAGTGGTGGAAGGCGACGCGGGCCGGCGCCTGCCCCGATAGCCGCTCCACCGCCGTCGCCAAGTCGGCCAGGAACGAGCTCGCCAAGTCAAAGGTGAAACCGTTGCGGACCACCACGCGCAGCACATCCACGTCGGCCATGCCCTCGGGCATCGGGTAGGCGGGCACAATCCAGCCAAAGCTGCGCAACTCGTGTGAGAGGTCGTAAACGCTGAACGCGTCGGGCGCCGTGATGCTGAACGCCAGCACGGGAAGCTCATCCCCGCGGCTCAGTAGTGTAAACAGGCCCAGCCGTTCCACGCCGTCGGCGATGGCACCGGCAATGTCCCGCGAGCGCTGCTGGATGCGGCGGTACCCGTCGTGGCCATACCGCACCAGCGTGTAGTACTGGGCGATGACCTGGGCGGCCGGGCGGGAAAAGTTCAGCGCAAAGGTGGGCATGGAACCGCCCAGGTAGTCAACGCTGAAGATCAGGTCCTTGGGGAGGTCGTTGGTGCTGCGCCACACCACCCAGCCCACACCGGGGTACACCAGGCCGTATTTATGGCCGGAGACGTTGATGGATTTCACCCGGTCCAGCCGGAAGTCCCACAGCAGTGACTCGTCAAGGAACGGGGCGATAAATCCCCCAGAGGCGGCATCCACATGGAGCGGAACGTCAATCCCCTTGTCGGCCTGCAGGGCATCCAGGGCGGCGGCAATGTCCGCCACTGGTTCGTAGGAGCCGTCAAAGGTCGACCCCAGAACGGCCACAACGCCAATGGTGTTTTCATCACAGGCCGCGGCGGCCTGCGACGCAGTCAGGTGGGTGGCGCCGTCGAGCGGGACAAGCCGGGCCTCGACATCCCAGTAGCGGGCAAACTTTTCCCAGCACACCTGAACGTTGGCGCCCATCACCAGGTTGGGCTTGGTGGCATCGGCCCCGGCTGCCTCACGGCGGGCCCGCCACCGCCATTTCAACGCCATCCCGGCCAGCATGGCAGCCTCCGAGGAACCCGTTGTGGAGCAGCCGATGGCGTCGGCCTCCCCCGTGGGTGTCGGCGCGTTCCACAAATTCGCCAGGATGTTCACGCAGCGCCGCTCTATCTCGGCGGATTGCGGATACTCATCCTTGTCGATGATGTTCTTCTCCACCGAAGCCTGGATCAAGGCAGCCGCCTGCGGCTCCATCCAGGTGGTCACAAACGTGGCCAGGTTCTGCCGTGCGTTGCCGTCAAGCATCAGCTCGTCCTGGACAAAACGCATGGCGGCGTCAGCGTCCTGGGTGCCCCTCGGCAAGCGATGTTTGGGAATGGAACCCAGCCCACCGTCAAAGGCCGGATCGATGACAAATTCGTCGTGTCGGGGATGGTGCTTGTGCAGGCTCATGCATGACTCCCTTGGTGGCGGAACGCTCAGTAGTACCGAGGCTAGCCACAATCACGGGGATTAAGTAGGCCCGCCCGGAATGAGGCCCGACGCCGGAGCACCGGTCCCGCTGTCAAGGGCACCCGCCGCGTCAGAGATGGTGGCGGGCGTGGGAATCCACCCTGGGGACGGCCAGCACGGGGATGGGTTGGGTGCTCAGCAACCGGCGCACCACCGAGCCTGCCAGAGCCTCGTCGACCCGGGCAAGCAAGCCCGCGTGCCGCGCCCCCACCACGATCACGGACGCCGATTCGGCTGCCCCCAAACGCCCCAGCGCCTTGGCCGGATCACCGCCCAAAATACGGAAGGAGTGTGATAGGTTCGCCGGTTTTGTCACTTCGTCCAGAAGCAGGCTCAGAAGGTGCGCCTCCTGGGCGACGTCGTCCTCGGGTCCCACGGCAAGTTCCAGCGACTGGCTCTCGATGTCACCGTCCGGGTCCCATTCGATCAGGATGCTGGCCGGGTCCACGTAGGCACCCATCAGCTGAGCACCCGTGGCCACCGCCAATGAGACGGCCGACTTCAGGACTGCCGGATCCTGATCCGGCATCATCCCCACCACAACAGGTCCCGCACCAAAATGACTTTCCATGGCTGCCACTCCCCTTTGTTGCCGCCGTGTAGGCGGTACGAGCCGTGTCCCAATTATGGTGCCGGTACACCCCATTTGCCCACCACCACTGTTCCGTCCAGCGTGTCACTGTGGAACGTGGTGGTGGAAAAGCCGTGGGCAGCCATGACCGCAGCGCTCCCGGCCGCCTGCCGGACGCTGGTTTCAACCAGCAGGGATCCGCCGGGACACAGCCAAGCCGGGGCCAGCCCTGCGATCCGGCGCTGGATGTCCAGGCCGTCGGCGCCTCCGTTGAGGGCCGCGTCGGGTTCGTACAGCCTGGCCTCGGGCGGCATGAAAGCAATCTCGGCCGTGGGGACGTAT
>JBAUMA010000143.1:0-1963 GCA_049578485.1 Specibacter sp. | reverse complement strand
CAACGGGTCCAGCTGAGCTACGACGACGGCCCCGACACGGCCGGGAACACCCGCCTGGTCCTTGACGCGCTGAACGCCGCCGGGGCACGGGCAACGTTCTACCTGGTGGGCAAACGGGTGGCCCAGGGCGAGAACTGGCGGGTTGTCTTTGACATGGCGGCCAAGGGCCATTGGCTGGGCAACCATGCCTTTGACTGGAACGACGCCACCGACAACCACATCTTCCTGCAGGGAACCGTGGAGGAACGGGCCGAAAAGATCCTGGAAACCGAATGGGCCATCCGCGACGCCCTCATCCGCGGCCGGGACAACGCGGTGGCGGCCAAGTCATGGGACGCGATCCCGGCCGCAAACCGTGCCTACATCGACGACGTCATCGCGCACGGCACCGGACGGTTCCGCACACCCGGATTCAAGAGCAAGACACTTCGCAAGCCCAGCCTCGGGGACCCCAACCCCCTTGACCAGGACGGGATCACCACCGCCGCGGCCATCGCCTCGGCCAGCAAGGTCCTGGTGGCCGTGGGCCTGTACCCGCTCAAGACCACCGAACCCGATGTCTGGGGTCCCGACTTTGAGGGCGTCACGGTGGACCCCAAGGATTGGGAGGCAAACCGCACCAAGGACCAGATCACCTCTGGGGTCAAGACGGGCCTGAAAGGCAATGCGGACTCCATCCTGCTGCATTCACGGGTTGCGGCCACGGCGCAGGCGACCCCCGCCATCGTCGCCGCCATCAAGAGCCGGAAGTTCAGCTTTGACCCCACCGTACGGGGCACACTGGGGGCCGGGGCGCCCGGCGCCGGTTTTGCCGGCCTGGCGGCTGTTTCGGATCCGCCCACGCCGGCACAGATTGGCGACGCCCGGTCGTGGCTGAAGAGCCGCATGCTCTCCATGGGGCCCTACCTGTCCGGATCGGTGGCCGTGGGCATCTTCCAACTCGCCCAAAAAGCCGGTCCTGGGGAGGTTTTGGCGTTTGCGGCGGAGATCAAGGCCACCAAGGTCACGGTGGACGGCCAAGACATTCCGATGGCGAATTGGATGAACGACAACCCCGAATGGCGCTTGTTTGCCGGATTCTTTGAAAACTGGGCCACCCGGGTGCCGTTTCCACGCCAGCCCGCGCCGCCAAACTAGGCCCGCCCCACTAGCCGCGTTGCGACAGCTCCCCGGCTCTCGCCGTGCCCGCGGCCGCCGCGGCGGCCTGTTCGGCCAGGCCAAACGCCGACTCCAGGAGCACGACGGCCTCCCGGTATTCTGCCACGGTGCCCACGGTTCCGGCGTCGCGGCGCAATTGGCCGGCAAGTGCCACGGCCTTGGCCAGGGCGGAGGTCTCAGGGCAACGAACGTCGGTCATGGCCGGGAAATCGATGGCCGCGGCGGGGTCCAGCTCGTAGCGGCCCCAGCGGGTGAGGATGGCGTCGTGCCGTGCGGTGAGGGCCACCCGGTCCACTGCCGCCCGGTGCTGTGCATGGCCGGCAGCCTGAAGTGAGAGGCGGCGCGAGACAAGGCGGGCCGCCCAGAACCAGGTGCCGGCGGCGAGCGCGGCCAGGAACATGCCTGCCCAGCTGTTGGCGGCCGCGGTAATCAGGACGGCAGGGGCCAGGATGCACAGGCCGGCGAATCCGTACCAAAATTTCGTGTCGGGGTCGTGTTCCAGCGCCGGGCGGACCATGACGAGCCAGACCGTGCCCGCCGTGGCAAGCACCACCAGCGCTGCCACCAGCGCAAGGACTGCAATGGCCATCGCGGTACCTCCCGGTCATGGCCCGGGTTGGGCATCCCGGAACCGTGGGTTTGTCCTTGCCCGGCAGGACAAGGATCCCCTTACTCAATTGCAGGCCTTCCGGGCTCATTGGTCAAGGGGGAACCTGCCGTGGAAGCCGTGGCCGCCGCCTGAGTGGTGATTGGCGACGCCGGATCCATGGCGCCCGGTGCCGCCGGACCGGCGTCGGGGTAGGCG
>JBAUMA010000142.1:0-5216 GCA_049578485.1 Specibacter sp. | reverse complement strand
GCAAAAACACGCCGCCGCGCCAGCAAGTCTCCGGCACGGGCCCCTAACAGCAACAGGCCGCCAAAGACCAGCGTATAGGCGTTTTGTACCCAGGCCAGGGCTGTCGGCGAGAGGTCCATGCCGGCTTGGATCTGAGGGAGACCGGTGAAGATGATTGAGTTGTCCAGCACAATCATGAAGTAACTCACAAGAACGATCGCGAGGATCATTCCGGTCCGGTACGGGGTGGCTGCCTTGCGGCCGGCGAACTCCCGGGAGGTCAATGTCTGTTCCATACCCACAAGTCCACCGCAGATGGGAAGACTGTGTAAGACTCTGCTGATCCCCGTACTGCCGGTACCTCCCTCAACCGCACGCCCCGCCGCCCGGGGGTGTTTCCGGGGAGTGCCTGCGGACTAGGTGGTGAGCTTGGCTTCCTCGGCCGCCGCTTGCTGCTCATTTGTCGCGGCCCACATCGAGAGCAGCCGCAGGGCCTCCTCCGTCGTCGAGCCCGGCTCGGCGCCGTACACGATCAGGGACTGTCCGACGTCGGCCGGCAGGTCCATGACCTCGAAGGACAACTCCAGATCGCCCACCACGGGGTGGTGCAGGGCCTTGACCCCGGTGTCGTGATAGCGCACGTCATGCGCCGCCCACAGCGTGGAGAATTCCTGGCTTCGGGTGGACAATTCCCCGATCAGGTCCTGCAGGGAGCGGTCGTGGGGATCACGGCCAACCTCTGTGCGCAGATTCGCTACGATGTCGGCGGCGGCCTTGTCCCAATCGCGGAAGAAACTACGGGCCCCCGGGTTGAAGAAGAGGTAGCGCACGGAGTTGACGATCCCGTCGCCGTCGCCGTCGCCGTCGGCGTCGGCATACACCTCCGAGTACAAGGCACGGCCCAACGCGTTGGAGGCCAACAAGTCACGGCGGTTGTTGCGCACGAATGCCGGTGCGTCCGTCAAACCGTCAACAACCCGCTGCACGGCGTGCCGCACGGTTTGCGGTGCGGTGCGGCGCCTCCCGGGCCTGATGGTGGCGGTGGTCGTGGCGAGGTGGAATAGATGTTCACGTTCGGCCTCGTCGAGTTGCAACGCACCCGCGAGGGCGTGGAGCACACCCTCCGAGACGCTGCCAAAATTGCCCCGCTCAAGTTTGGTGTAGTAGTCCACACTCACCCCGGCAAGCATCGCCACTTCTTCGCGGCGCAGTCCGGCCACCCGGCGATTGCCGCCATAGGCGGGCAATTTGGCCTGTGCCGGGCTGATCTTTGCACGGCGCGAGGACAAGAATTCTTTGATTTCATCACGGGCATCCATAGCTGCCAACTTTACGCCGCGGCAATCCACCCGGGGAGGTCCTGGGAGTACCTCCCTGGGCGGATCGCCGGGTACGTTGCGTTCATCTAGCGGCGCCGGGCGGTTGCTGCCAATTCGTTGGCACCGTAGCTGTTATCCGCCTGATTCATCGTCAGCCCCGGGGCAACCAACGCATCGATACGGTCGAGGATCTCCTCCGACAGTCGCACCCCGGAGGCCGGCAGCTGCGACACCAGTTGTTCCATGGTCCGCGGACCAATGATGGCGGACGTGACGCCCGGGTGGTTGATCACGAACGCGATGGCAAGTTCGATCAGGCTGAGCCCGGCGTCCTGCGCGACGCCGGCCAATGCGTCGACAACCTCAAGTTTCTGTTGGTTGGCGGCACTCGCCATGTCGAAGCGGGCCTTGGGCCGCGCTCCGGAAGTGGGTGTAGGGGCCGCTTCCCTGCGCCACTTGCCGGAGAGCCACCCGCCGGCCAACGGGCTGTATGTCAACGTTCCCATGCCGTGGCGCTGCGTGGTGGGCAGGATGTCCTCCTCGATGCCGCGGACCAGGATCGAGTAGGGCGGCTGCTCGGTGACGAACCGGGCCAGATGCCCCTCGCGCGAGGCCACCTGCGCCTCGACAATCTGGCTGCCCGAGTACGACGAGGAGCCTATGTAGCGGACCTTGCCCTGCCGGACCAGCTCGGTGAGGGCGCCGAGGGTCTCCTCAACATCCATCAGGGAGCTGGGGCGGTGCACCTGGTAGAGGTCGATGTAGTCCGTGTCGAGGCGCCGGAGCGAGTCCTCGACCGCTCGCATGATCCACTTCCGCGAGCCGCCACTGCGGTTTGGCCCCTCCCCCATTGGCATGAAGAACTTGGTGGCCAGGACGACGTCGTCGCGTCGCCCCTTCAGCGCCTTCCCGAGAATCTCCTCCGATTCGCCGGCCGAGTAAACATCGGCCGAGTCGATGAAGTTGATGCCTGCGTCAAGCGCGTGGTGGATGATCCGGATCGAATCCTCGACATCCTTGTTGCCCCAGGCGCCGAACATCATCGTGCCAAGGCACAGCGGGCTGACTTCCACGCCCGTGCGTCCCAGTGGACGGTATTCCATGAGTGTCTCCTTCAGTGGTTTTGCTTCGTTGCGGTCAGTGCGCCGAGGTCTCGGCGAACACCTATCGGTTCGCTTGTGGCAGGCAGGGTGGCTGGATCCCGCACCCCGTCCACGGAACCGGGCAGGTCCTTCTCCAGGGCCGCAAAAACCGGTTCGAGATCGGCCTGGGCCGGTCCGTGCGCGGCCACCAGTTCAAAGGTCAGGTGGTCGGCGGCGTCGGAGGCGAGGCTGTCCACCAGCACGCGGGCGATCTGGTGGCGGGCGATCACGCCATCCGTTGAGTTTCCCTCGCGGCGAGTGTCGCCCTGCAGCAAGGTGATTTCCAGCTGATCGTCGTCGTTGTAGTCGAACCAGCCGGGACGGACGATCGTGTAGGGGTTGCCGCTGGCGCGAACCAGGCGTTCGCCACGCCGTTTCCAGTCGTGGGTGCCGCCGGGGACGGTCACGCCAATGGACGTCATCAACGCGATGCGAACCCGGCGTCCGCCGAGTGCTTGCAGGACGTTCCGCACGGCCCCGTAGTCGACGGATTCGGCTGCCGCTGCGTCCCCGTAAGAGGCCCCTTGGGTGAATACGACGGCGTCGACGCCGGCCACCGCCTCCACCAGGGTCTCCGCCCGGGTCAGCTCACCCACCACCGTCAGTGCAGCGGCGTCGAGCCGGCCGGCGCGCGACGGGTCACGGACCAGGGCCCGTGTTACATAGCCCTGCCGGACGGCCTCGGCCACCACGTGGCGCCCGACGCTTCCCGTGGCTCCAACAACCAGGATGGTGCCCATATCCCCGCTCATGCTTCCGGGATTTCGCGGCCGAAGGCCTCGAGCGTGATTGAGTCGGGGTCTGGGCCGCCCCGCACACCCTTGTCGAGTGACGCCAGCGCGCCCATCTGATCGGGGCTGAGTTCAAATCCGAAGACGTCGAAGTTTTCGGCGATCCGCTCGGGGCGGATGGACTTGGGGATGACCGAATGTCCCAGCTGGAGCTGCCAGCGCAGCATGGCCTGCGCGGCACTCTTGCCGTGCTCCTCCGCGATGGCCAGGATGATTGGATCGGCGAAGGTGCTGGTCGCGGCGTCGCCACGGTAAGAAGTGATGCCCCCGATCGGTGACCAGGCCTGCGTGAGGATGCCTGCTTCCTTGTTGGCCTTTTGCACCGCAGGCTGGGCGAAGTAGGGGTGCAGCTCAATCTGGTTGACCGCCGGGACAATCGAGGTTGCCTCACTTAGCGCCGCCAAGTGGTTCGGCATGAAGTTGCTGACGCCGATGGCGCGCACGCGGCCGTCGGCGAGCAGTTTCTCCAGTGCCGCATAGGCGGCGATCGTTTTGTCGAAAGCGGTGGAGAGCGGCTGGTGCAGGATCAACAGGTCCAGCTGGTCGACGCCGAGCTTGCCTGCGCTCTTCTCGAATGCGTGCAGGGTTTCCTCGTAGCCGTAGTCGCTGATCCACACCTTGGTTTCGATGAAGATCTCGGAGCGGTCGATACCGGAACGGCGGATGCCCTCGCCCACCTCGCGCTCGTTGGCATACGCGGCGGCCGTGTCTACATGCCGGTAGCCGGTCTGAAGCGCCGTCGCGACAGCCTCCGTGGTGGTCTCGGGCGGTGTCTGGAAGACGCCGAGCCCGATGGCGGGCATGACGACGCCGTTGTTCAGGGTGATGTTCATGGTCAAATTTCTTCTTCCTTTATGGTCGGACAAGGACTTTTAGTGCCTGGCGGTCTGCCATGGCCTGGTAGCCGGCAGGGACCTCGTCCATGCCGACGGTGCGGTCAAAGACCTTCCCTGGTTCGATGGTCCCGTCCAGGACCAGGGGCAGCAGTTCCTCGATGTAGGCGCGGGCCGGTGCGACGCCGCCGGTGAGGGTGATGTTGCGCAGGAACTCGGTGAAGCCGAGCGGCACTTCGGCGAACTGTGGTGCGCCGACGCGGCTGATGACGCCCCCGTCGCGGACCACACCGACCGCCATCTCGATCGCGGACTTCAGTCCGACGGCTTCAAGGACAACGTGGGTGCCGTCACCGTTGGTGAGTTCCTTGACCCTTGCGATGCCTTCCTCGCCCCGCTCGGCAACAACGTCTGTTGCACCGAACTCCCGGCCGAGGTCGGTGCGTGCAACATGCCGACCCATGAGGATGATGCGCGAGGCTCCCATGAGCTTGGCGGAGAGGACCGCGGAAAGTCCGACGGCGCCGTCCCCGATCACCGTGACGCTTTGGCCGGGCACGATGCCGGCCTTCTTGGCCGCGTGGTAGCCCGTGGACATGACGTCCGAAAGGCTCAGAAGCGAGGGGACCAGGCCTTCGTCGAAGCCGGCGGGAACCACCACCAGGGTGCCGGAGGCTTGGGGCACACGGGCGAACTCGCCCTGGCCGCCGTCGTCGGCCCCGCCCCAGTGCCCGCCATTGCGGCAGGATGTTTGCAGCCCCTCAAGGCAGAAATCGCAGCTTCCGCACGAGGCAACGAAGGGGGCGATGACGAAGTCGCCCACCGCCAGCCCGGTCACCTCGGGTCCGTGCGCCTCGACGATACCGACGAACTCGTGTCCCATGCGGGCACCGTTTTCAGTGGCGGGCTTGGAGGCGTAGGGCCACAGGTCACTGCCGCAGATGCAGCCGGCGGTGATCCGCACAATCGCATCGGTGGGCTCCCGGAGGGTGGGGTTGGGAACGTTTTCCACGCGCACGTCGCCAGCGCCGTACATCAATGTTGCTCGCATGCTGGGATTCCTCAATCATTTGTTGGTCAATTTCCAGTCAACACCCGCACCACTCCTGGCGGGAGTCCCTGTTGTTCGGGGTACCGGCAGTGCCTCCTTGA
>JBAUMA010000141.1:0-8865 GCA_049578485.1 Specibacter sp. | reverse complement strand
ATCTACAACCAGGTCACGGAGCTGACCAACAAGATCAAGCAGCAGCAGCGCGAGGGATAGTCCGCGCAGCGGAGAAAAAAATCTGAGAAATTAACAGCTGTGGATAAGCCTGTGGATTAAAAGGGCACAAGTGCACACTCCCTGCGGATAACTCCGGGGGTCCCTGTGGATCATTAAATCCGGCCAAAAAGTTCTCCACTTCACCCCACAGCCACAAGCGGGAAGTCCCCACAGGCTGTGCACAGGGTACTTCGGTGCGATCCCGTGGCGTGGGGTGGTTATCCACAGTATCCACAGGACTTATTAACACTACGAACTACAAGAATTCTTCGTTTCAAAGAACATTTACCTTTCTCGATCCAACGCCCTGCAAGCAGCGCAGAGCAATGCCCACATGGGCAGTTCGAGGGGCTAAGCTGTCTCCAAGCATGTAATTTGCCTCCTCCCACGTTTTGCCGGTCCGGCAGGCCGTGCGGACTGGATGCACACTGAAATTTTTCGCACCATGAAAGGCGGCACCCTTCCGTGAAGTTCCGAGTCGAACGGGATGTTCTGACCGAAGCAGTCAGCTGGGCCGCACGTTCCTTGTCACCACGCCCACCGGTCCCTGTTTTGTCGGGACTGTTACTCAAAGCCGAGGCCGGCACCCTGAGCCTCGCCAGCTTTGACTACGAGATTTCCGCTCGTTTGGAAATTCCGGCCGACATTTCGGAAGAGGGTTCCATCCTCGTGTCGGGACGTCTGTTGGCCGATATTTGCCGCAGCCTCCCTGCCGCACCGGTTGACGTCGAGACTGACGGATCTAAAGTCACCCTGACCTGCCGCAGCAGCCGTTTCCACCTGGCCACCATGCCGGTGAACGACTACCCGGAATTGCCGGCCCTTCCCGAACTCAGCGGAACCGTCGACGGCGAAGCCTTTGCGCAAGCCGTATCCCAGGTGATCATTGCTTCCAGCAAGGACGACACCCTTCCCATCCTCACCGGTGTGAAGATGGAAATTGAGGGTGACTTGATCACCTTGCTGGCCACCGACCGTTACAGGCTGGCCTTGCGCGAAATTCGGTGGAACCCCAGTTCCCCGGGCATTTCCACGGGAGCCCTGGTTAAGGCCAAGACCCTCAGTGAGGTTGCCAAGACCCTGGGCGGTTCCGGAAACATCAACATTGCCCTTTCCGACAACAGTGAGCTCATCGGTTTCGAGAGTGGCGGACGGCGCACCACGTCCTTGCTCGTCGACGGCGACTACCCCAAAATTCGTTCGTTGTTCCCCGACAACACCCCCATCTATGCCACGGTGGAAACCCACGCTTTGGCAGAGGCCGTCCGCCGCGTATCGCTGGTGGCCGAACGCAATACGCCGGTTCGCCTAATCTTCACCGACGGCCAGCTCACCCTCGACGCAGGCACCGGTGAGGATGCCCAGGCTTCCGAAAATCTCGAAGCTTCACTAGTGGGCGAAGAAATCACAGTTGCGTTCAACCCGCACTACCTCAGCGAAGGTTTGAGCGCTTTTGACAGCAAGTACGTGCGTTTCTCCTTCACGGCGGCTCCGAAACCGGCGATGCTGACCGCCCAGGATGACCTCGACGGCGAGAACCGGGACGATTACCGCTACCTGGTCATGCCCGTCAGGCTGCCCAACCAGTAATTTTGCCTTCGCTTCATGCGCCACCGCTCACCCTAGGAAAAGAG
This sequence comes from Specibacter sp., assembly GCA_049578485.1. GTDB lineage: Bacteria > Actinomycetota > Actinomycetes > Actinomycetales > Micrococcaceae > Specibacter. The sequence goes on along the minus strand of JBAUMA010000141.1, from coordinate 7,171 downwards.
AAACGCCGTGCACATCGGACTTGTCGGACTTGGAAAAATGGGTTTCAACATGCGGGCACGCCTGCGTGAGGCGCAGATCGAGGTCACCGGCTTCGACAGCAACCCGCAGGTCACCGATGTTGCATCGCTGGAGGAACTGGTGGCTGCGGTTCCAGCACCCCGGCTGATTTGGGTCATGGTTCCATCCGGGGACATCACCGATTCGGTCATCACCGAGCTGGCGGGTCACCTGGAGGCCGGGGACTTGCTGGTCGACGGCGGCAACTCGCGGTTTACTGAAGACCAAAGGCATGGAGCGATGCTGGCCGAGAAGGGCATTGGCTTCATGGATGTCGGAGTGTCCGGCGGTGTTTGGGGCCTGAAGAACGGTTACGGTTTGATGGCCGGGGGCACTGCGGAGAACGTCGCCTGGGCCATGCCGATCCTGGATGCGCTGCGTCCGGAAGGCGAACGGGCCGACAGTTTTGTCCATGTGGGCGGCATCGGAGCCGGTCACTACGCCAAAATGGTGCACAACGGCATCGAATACGGGCTCATGCAGGCTTACGCCGAAGGCTACGAGCTGCTGGCCAAGAAGGACATCATCGAGGACCTCCCCGGCACGTTCCGCGCCTGGCAAAAGGGCACCGTGGTCAGGTCCTGGCTCTTGGACCTCATGGTCAAGGCCTTGGATGAAGACCCGGGACTGGAATCCATTGACGACTACGTCGAGGACTCCGGGGAAGGCCGCTGGACCGTGGAGGAAGCAATAGCCAATGCGGTGCCTGCCCCCGCTATCACTGCAGCGCTTTTTGCACGCTTTTCCTCGCGTGAAGACAACTCCCCCGCCATGAAAATGGTCTCTGCCCTGCGCCACCAGTTTGGTGGACACGCCACCAAACCCGCAGGGTCCTAGCCAACACCAAAGAAAAGCCGGCAGTACCAGTGTTTCTCGAGCATCTTTCCCTGACAGATTTCCGCAGCTACGAGCAGGTGGAGCTGGACCTGCCACCCGGTGTCACCGTTTTAGTGGGCTCCAACGGCCTGGGCAAAACCAACCTGGTGGAAGCCATCGGGTACTTGTCCACGCTCTCGTCCCACAGGGTCAGTTCCGATGGACCCATGCTGCGTTTTGGCACCGAACGCGCCTTGATCCGGGCACAACTGGTCCGAGGTGTCCAAAAGGTCATGGTTGAAGTGGAAATCAACGCTTCGAGGGCCAACCGGGCCCGGATCAACCGGGCAAATCCCATCCGGGCCAGGGACGTCCTGGGCATTTGCCGAAGCGTGCTCTTCGCCCCGGAAGACCTTGCACTTGTCAAGGGAGACCCCTCCAACCGGCGCCGTTTCCTGGATGACCTGCTAGTGGTTTTGATGCCCAAACATGCGGCGACGCGGTCCGAATACGACAGGGTTCTCAAACAACGCAATGCCCTGCTAAAGTCGGCCCGGGCTGCGCACTTTTCCCGCAATGGCGTCGGGGAAGGCCACCTGGCCACCCTTGATGTGTGGGATGAACACATGGCGGCCGCTGCAGCCCAACTCTTGGCCGCCCGGCTCGAGCTGGTGAACCGGTTGCGCCCGCACATGGCCGAGGCCTATGCCCAATTGACCGACGGTTCAAAGCTTTTGCAGGCTCTGTACCGCAGCAGCCTGGATCCCGATTCCGACGATTCCGGCACCCAGGGTACGCCGGCACCAGTCGTCGACGAGGATTTGTCACTCTGTACCGCTGAGGAGCTGACGGAAAAGTACATTGCCGCCCTGGCTACCGCACGCTCCCGGGAACTTGAACGGGGAATGTCCCTGGTGGGTCCGCACCGTGACGAACTCGAGCTGGTTCTTGGCCTGGCGCCTGCACGGGGATACGCGTCCCACGGGGAATCGTGGTCGGTGGCCTTGGCCCTGCGGCTGGCTTCGTTTTATGTGCTCTCCGATGACACCCAGATTGCCGGTAACCAGCCGATCCTGATCTTGGACGACGTCTTTGCCGAATTGGATACCGAGCGACGGCGCAAGTTGGCGTCCATGGTCTCCGGCGCCGAGCAGGTTCTTGTCACGGCCGCCGTTGGGGAGGACATTCCGGCCGAGCTTGCCGGCGCGCAAATCACGGTGATTCCGGGCGGCGTCCTTCCAGAAGATTCCATAGCTGCCATGCAGGAACCTGTGGCGGCAATGCTCGATGACGGCACTGGCCATGGCCACTGAAGACCCCACCGGCGGGCGGACCCCACACGATGCAACCGGCAAGAAAAGTAGGCTCGCCGCAGAAGCCGTAAATCATGTCACGGAGGTTGATGCACCGCAGGCTGCATTGAACCGGATGCGCAGCATCGCCAAAAGCCGCGGTGAACTGCGGATCCCCCGGAGCCGGCTTGGCGAAAAGGCCTTGCCCAAGGCCAAACGGCAGCCCTTTCTGGACTACAAGGGCGGCGGCCGGGACCCGATGGGCTTGGGCAACGTTGTCAGCCGGCTCGTCTCTGATAGGGGGTGGACCTCGCCCCTGGCGGTTGGTTCTGTGATGGCCCAATGGGACACGCTGGTGGGGGAGGACATTGCCGCGCACTGCCAGCCTGAGAGTTTTGAAGTCACCACACTGCATGTCCGGTGCGATTCCACGAGCTGGGCCACCCAGCTTCGACTGCTTTCTTCCTCGCTCCTGGCTAAGTTTGACGCGGAACTGGGGGGCGGCGTCGTCACCAAGATCATGGTCCTGGGCCCCGCGGCACCGAGTTGGCGCAAGGGCTTTCGCACGGTCAAGGGCCGGGGTCCGCGGGACACCTACGGATAGCTTTCGCCGACGTGAACGATTCGGCAGTGCACAAAGTGGCCAGTGGCGCTGCTGGGCGATTCAAAAGCCGTCAGCCGTACTTCCCCTCATCCGACGCTCAATGATTCCATTCCAGGGCGCTTTTCTCGCGTCCCAAGGCACGTCAGCACGTGTTTATGCGCCCCCGCAAGGTAGAATCAGAAGCAGGACCGTCTCTGCGCGGCGCCATGGCAGCTTCTGTGGCACCGGCGTGATCGGTTTTTATCTGCCTTCCAAGGGTGACCAAAGTTCCACGGGACCGCTACATCCGTGTGAAAAACCCGTCGACGGCAATCGAGCGAACAATAGAGGGGTCGAACGCGCCTGTGACTACGAACAATCCGGAAAACCCGGGGAACGCGATGAACCCGGAACCCGAAAACGTGGAACCCGCCGCCACAGGTGTTGAGAACGCACCCCCGGCCGGCCACTATGACGCCAGCGACATCACCGTTTTGGAAGGTCTCGAAGCCGTCCGGAAACGTCCGGGCATGTACATTGGCTCAACCGGTCTGCGCGGCCTGCACCACCTGGTCTACGAAGTGGTGGACAACTCGGTTGATGAGGCGTTGGCTGGCTACTGCGACCACATCGAGATCACGCTGACCAAGGAAGGCGGCGTCCGGGTCATTGACAACGGACGTGGCATCCCCGTGGACATCCACCCCACCGAGGGCAAGCCCACGGTTGAAGTGGTCATGACGATCCTGCACGCCGGCGGCAAGTTTGGCGGCGGCGGTTACGCCGTTTCCGGCGGTCTGCACGGTGTGGGAATCTCCGTGGTGAACGCATTGTCCCGACGGGTCGACACCGAGATCAAGCGCCAGGGATTTGTGTGGCGCATGAGCTTCGCCGACGGCGGCAAGCCGCAGACAGGGCTTGTCAAGGGCGAGGCCACCACGGAAACCGGCACCCAGCAGACGTTTTACCCGGACCCCGAAATCTTCGAGTCGATCGAGTTCGACTTTGAAACGCTGCGCGCACGCTTCCAGCAGATGGCGTTCCTGAACAAGGGCCTGAAGATCACGCTCACCGACGAGCGCCCCAGCAACGACGTCAACGACGAAGACCCCGATCTTGACGCCATTCCCGAGGGCAAGGACGTCACCACCGGCAAGCGCGAGGTGGTGTACCAGTACAAGGACGGCCTGCTCGACTACGTCAAGCACCTGAACTCCTCCAAGAAGGTCGACGTCATCCATGAGGATGTCATCGCGTTTGAAACCGAGGATGCCTCCCGCAGCATGGCCGTGGAACTTGCCTTGCAGTGGACCACCGCATACTCGGAGAGCGTGCACACGTACGCCAACACGATCAACACCCATGAAGGCGGCACCCACGAAGAGGGTTTCCGTGCCGCCATGACGTCCCTGATCAACCGGTATGCCCGGGAAAAGAACATCATCAAGGAAAAGGATGACAACCTCACCGGTGATGACATCCGTGAAGGCCTCACCGCCGTCATTTCCGTGAAGCTGTCAGAACCCCAGTTTGAGGGACAGACCAAGACCAAGCTTGGCAATTCCGAGGTCAAGGGATTCGTCCAGCGCGTGGTCACAGACGGCCTGGGCGACTGGCTCGAACGCAACCCGGGCCCCGCCCGCGACGTGATCCGCAAGTCCATCCAGTCCTCCCTGGCCCGTTTGGCCGCCCGCAAGGCCCGCGAAAGCACCCGGCGCAAGGGACTGCTGGAATCCGGCGGCATGCCCGGAAAGCTCAAGGACTGCCAGTCCAAGGATCCTGCGTTGTCGGAAATTTACATCGTGGAAGGTGACTCCGCAGGCGGCTCTGCCGTGCGCGGCCGCAACCCAACCACCCAGGCCATCCTGCCGCTGCGAGGCAAGATCCTCAACGTTGAGCGTGCTCGCCTGGACCGGGCCCTGGGCAATGCCGAAGTCCAGGCCATGATCACCGCGTTTGGCGCCGGCATCGGCGAGGACTTCAACGTGGAGAAGGCCAGGTACCACAAGATTGTGCTCATGGCCGATGCCGACGTTGACGGCCAGCACATCACCACGCTGCTGCTCACCCTTTTGTTCCGCTACATGCGCCCCTTGATTGAAAGTGGCTATGTCTACCTGGCCCAGCCTCCGCTGTACAGGATCAAGTGGTCCAACGCACCGCACGACTACGTGTACAGCGACAAGGAGCGCGACGCCGCCCTGACCGCCGGAGCCGCAGCCGGACGCCGCATTCCCAAGGACAACGGCATCCAGCGCTACAAGGGTCTCGGTGAGATGGACTACTCGGAACTGTGGGACACCACCATGGACCCTGCCCACCGCACCCTGCTCCAGGTCACCATGGAAGACGCCGTCGAAGCGGACCAGATCTTCTCCATCCTGATGGGCGAGGACGTGGAATCCCGCCGTAACTTCATTCAGCAAAACGCCAAGGACGTCCGTTTCCTCGATATCTAGGCAGTCGAAGGGAAACCTTCCGCACCTTGCATATACCGAATTGGACATATATTGGGATTGGAATATAACAGACTATGAGTGACGAAACCCCTGAGAATCCGGGCAACGACAATACCGACGCCGGTGAAGTCGTGCTGTCCGGCGAGGTATTGCACGACCGCATTGAACGGATTGACCTGCAGGACGAGATGAAGCGGTCCTACCTGGACTACGCCATGGCCGTAATCGTGGGTCGTGCCCTGCCGGACGTCCGTGACGGCCTCAAACCTGTGCACCGACGCGTGCTGTACGCCATGTTCGACGGCGGCTACCGCCCCGAGCGTTCCTTCAACAAGTGCGCCCGTGTGGTGGGCGAGGTCATGGGCCAGTACCACCCGCACGGTGACACGGCCATCTACGACGCACTTGTACGCCTGATCCAGGACTGGACCATGCGTTACCCGCTGGCGCTGGGCCAGGGAAACTTTGGCTCGCCCGGAAACGACGGCGCTGCCGCCCCCCGTTACACGGAAACCAAAATGGCCCCGCTGGCCATGGAGATGGTTCGGGATATCGACGAGGAAACCGTCGACTTCCAGGACAACTACGACGGCAAAAACCAGGAACCAACCATTCTGCCGTCGCGCTTCCCCAACCTGCTGGTCAACGGCTCCTCCGGCATCGCCGTGGGCATGGCAACAAATATTCCCCCGCACAACCTCCGCGAGGTTGCCGAGGGCGTGCAGTGGTACCTGGCCAATCCCACCGTGAGCCGCGAGGAACTCCTGGAGGCGCTCATCGAGCGCATCAAGGGCCCCGACTTCCCCACAGGTGCCCAGATTCTGGGCCGCAAGGGCATCGAGGACGCCTACCGCACAGGCCGGGGTTCCATCACCATGCGTGCCGTGGTCAACGTGGAGGAAATCCAGGGACGCACCTGCCTGGTGGTCACTGAACTTCCCTACCAGGCGAACCCGGACAACCTGGCCATCAAGATCGCCGAGCTCGTCAAGGACGGCAAAATCTCCGGTATCGCCGACCTCCGCGATGAGACCTCGGGCCGCACGGGCCAGCGCCTCGTCGTCGTCCTCAAGCGCGACGCCGTGGCCAAGGTTGTCCTGAACAACCTCTACAAGCACACGCAGCTGCAGGACAACTTCAGCGCCAACATGCTGGCGATTGTGGACGGCGTGCCGCGCACCCTGCCGCTGGACGCCTTCATCCGCCATTGGGTGACGCACCAGATGGACGTCATTGTCCGGCGCACCCGGTTCCGGCTGCGCAAGGCCGAGGAAGAGGCGCACATCCAGCGCGCCCTGCTCAAGGCCTTGAGTGCCCTGGATGAGGTCATTGCCCTGATCCGCCGATCGACCACCACCGAAGAGGCCCGCGACGGCCTGATGCAGCTGCTGGACATCGACGAGATCCAGGCCAAGGCCATCCTTGACATGCAGCTGCGACGCCTGGCCGCCCTGGAACACCAAAAGATCCAGGAACGCAGCGACGTCCTCGAGACCATGATCACCGAATTCAACCGGATTCTGGCAGATCCCGAGGTTCAGCGAGGCATCGTCAGCGAGGAACTGGCCGAAATCACGGCCAAGTACGGTGATGACCGCCGCACCGAGATCATGATGGGCTACGACCCCAACATGAGCATGGAAGACCTGATCCCCGAAGAGGAAATGGTCGTCACCATCACCCGTGGCGGCTACGTCAAGCGCACCCGCAGCGACAACTACCGCACGCAGCACCGCGGTGGCAAGGGCATCAAGGGCGCGCAACTGCGCGGGGACGACGTCGTCGAGCACTTCTTCGTGACCACTACGCACCACTGGCTGCTGTTCTTCACTAATCTGGGCCGCGTCTACCGGGCCAAGGCGTACGAACTCGCAGAAGCCGGACGCGACGCCAAGGGACAGCACGTGGCCAACCTGCTGGCGTTCCAGCCTGACGAGAAGATCGCCCAGGTCATGGAGCTCAA
>JBAUMA010000140.1:0-7677 GCA_049578485.1 Specibacter sp. | reverse complement strand
CGGAAACCCCGGCTCCGCCGAGGGTCGAGCTTGTCGAGACCCCGCTTGTCGAGGCCTCCACTGGCGAGTCCGGCTATGTCACTCCCATGGTGCGCAAGCTGGCTCGTGAACGGCGCGTGGATCTTTCGGCCGTGACTGGAACCGGCATCGGTGGGCGCATCCGAAAGCAAGACGTCGTGGCAGCGGCCGAGGCAGCGACGGCCATTGCCGCGCCGGCACCTGCCGCAGCCCCTGCGGCGAAGGCGGCTGCCGCCGTCGTGCCTTCATCGTTGCGGGGAACCGTGGTGAAGGCGCCGCGGATCCGTTCCATCATCGCCACCCGCATGCGGGAATCCCTGGACACCTCGACGCAGCTGACACAGGTGCACGAGGTGGATGTGACCGGGATCGTGCGGTTGCGCGAGCGGGCCAAGGGCGCGTTTGCCGCGGCCCACGGGGTAAAGCTGACATACCTGCCGTTCATTGCGCAGGCGGTCGCCGAGGCCCTGAAGTCGCACCCGATGGTGAACGCGTCCTTTGACGAGACCGCCGGAACCATCACCTACCACGACGCCGAACACCTCGCCTTTGCAGTGGACGCGCCCAAGGGCCTGCTGGTTCCCGTGGTGCGTGACGCCGGCTCGCTGAACCTTGCGGGCCTGGCTGCGGGTATCGCCGACGTTGCGGCACGCACCCGCGACGGTTCCATCAAGGCCGAGGAGCTCAGCGGCGGCACGTTCTCCATCACCAACATTGGTTCGGTGGGGGCCTTGTTTGACACGCCCATCATCAACCAGCCGCAGGTGGGCATTTTGGGTGTGGGTGCCATCGTCAAGCGCCCCATGGTGGTTGCCGGCGCCGACGGCGACGACGTCCTGGCCATCCGCCACATGATGTACCTGTGCCTGACATACGACCACCGCCTCGTGGACGGCGCCGATGCCGGCCGCTTCCTGCAAACGGTGACGAAACGGCTAGAAGCCGCCGCCTTTGACGCTGATTTGGGCCTGTAGCGATAGGGGCGGAGTGCCCGGGGAATAGTTGCACCCCTGCGACGCTTGTGAATGGTGGGCCTTTTGGCCCACCATTTTCGCATTCCAGGATCAGGACATCCCATGCCGCATCTCAACCCGACACTGCCTGACAGGCTCACACCACGGGACAGGACCACGATCACGGTGCTCCTGGTCTCGGCTTTTGTGGTGATCCTCAACGAAACCATCATGAACGTGGCCCTCCCCCGGCTGATGCACGAGTTCGACGTCTCGGCCTCCGCCATCCAATGGCTGTCCACAGCTTTCATGCTGACCATGTCAGTTGCCATCCCGGCCACCGGCTATCTGCTCACGCGCCTGCCGATCCGCACGGTTTTCATCCTGGCCATGGGCTTCTTTTCCGCCGGTACCCTGCTGGCCGGGCTTGCCCCGGGCTTTGAGGTGTTGTTGATTGCCCGGGTGGTCCAGGCCTTTGGCACGGCCATCATGATGCCGCTGCTGATGACCACCATTTTGGACCTGGTTCCCTCGCACCGCCGGGGCGCCGTCATGGGCAACGTCTCGATCGTGATCTCCGTGGCCCCGGCCATTGGACCCACCCTGTCCGGGGTCATCCTTCATTCTCTGTCCTGGCGGTTCATGTTCCTGTTCGTGCTGCCCATCGCCGTGGCGGCCCTCGTTGTGGGCGCCCGTCTGCTGCCCGCCGGCACCAAACGCAGCACTTCGCGCCTGTCGATCCCCTCGGTGCTGTTGTCCATTCCGGCGTTCGGCGGGCTTGTCTACGGCCTCAGTGGCATCGGTTCCCCGCTGGCGCAGACCCGGGACGTGGCCGTCGTCGCCCTGGGCATCTCGCTGGTGTCCCTGCTGGCCTTCGTCCTGCTGCAATTGCGCCTGCAACGGCGCAACGGCGCCTTGCTGGACATGCGCCCGTTCCTGCAACGCCAGTTCACGCTGGCCCTGTCGCTGATGGTCATGGCCATGGTCGCCCTCTTTGGCGTGATCATCCTGCTGCCCATGTACCTGCAAAATGTGCGCGGCCTGGACACCCTCACCACCGGTTTGCTCATGCTTCCGGGCGGATTACTCATGGGGCTGCTGGCACCGTGGGTGGGCAAACTTTTCGACAAAGTGGGGCCGCGCCCGCTGCTGATTCCGGGCGGCCTGCTGCTCTCGACCATCCTCTTCGGCTACACCCGGCTGGATGAGCACACCTCCCTGGTCTTCATTGTGGGCCTGCACCTATTGATGTCGATTGCCCTGGCGTTCATCTTTACCCCCGCATTCACGGCCGGGCTGAACCCGCTGCCGCATTCGCTGCATTCCCACGGCTCGGCCATGCTGTCCACCCTCCAGCAGCTTGGCGGCGCGGCCGGCACGGCCCTGCTCGTGGGTGTCATGTCCGCCGGAACGGTCGCGGCCGCCGCGGCCGGCAAGGGCGTCTTGGCCGCTCAGGCCAGCGGCTTCAGCAGAGGCTTCCTGGTGGCAGCCATAGTGTCGCTGGGCATCGTGGTCATCGCCGCCTTCATGGCGTCGCCCAAGGCGGCACCGGCCTCCGGCAGCGGATCTCCGAAGATGGCGGCCCAGGAAGTCCACTGACCCGGGGCGGGCTGTGTAGATTGATCCCATGAATGCATGGTTGAAAGTTGCCGACGGGGTCTTCGTGCACCGCTACGAGCCCATGGACATCTCCATCACCGTCATTTGTGGCGCGGACGGTCTTACCGTTGTAGACACCCGCTCGAGTCCGGACGAGGCGCGGGAGATCGTGGCGGACGTTGCCACGGAATTCAATGTTCCCATCGTGGCCGTGATCAATTCCCACGCCCATTTCGACCACACCTTCGGCAACCAGGTGTTTGCCGCCATGGACGGCGTGCCCATCTACGGCCACCACCTGGTGGCAAGCCATTTTCGGGACCATGAGGCACCTCGCCTGAAACGGCAGCGCGATAACCCAGGCCGGGAGCCGGGATTCGATTGGTCCAAGGTGACGCTGTGCCCGCCCACTATCCCCGTGACTGAACGGACGCTCATCACCGCCGCGGGTCGAACCATTGAGCTGATTCCCCTGGCCCCCGGTCACACGGACACGGATGTGGCCATCTTCATTCCGGACCAGCGGGTGTGGATCCTGGGCGACATTGTGGAGGAGTCGGCGCCGCCCATGTTCGGCTCGGGCTGCTTCCCGCTCGGCTGGCCGAGGGTTCTGGAGGGGCTGTTGGCGGAGATCGGGCCGGACGACGTCGTGATCCCCGGCCATGGCGCCATCGTCACGAGGGCATTTGTCGCCGCACAGTCCCTGCAACTGGGCACCATGGCGGAGCTTATCCGCGAATCGTGGACGCGGCAGCTTGGCGTGGATGAGGCGTTGACGATTGCCCACGGCCGACTGCCGTGGCCGGTTCCCGTGCTGCGGTCGGCACTGGAACACGGTTTTGCCCAACTGCGCGGGACGGAGCCGTCCCGGGACGCTGTTTCCTGACCCGCAGCCACCGTGCCGCCTTGTCGACGAGGAAACCCAGGCCGGCCGAAACGGCGACAGCGGCCACCACCCCCAGCAGCGGATTCTCCCGGAACCAGGTCCCGGCCACAACACCGGTGCCCACCATATAGACGGCCCACATGCCCGCCGAGAGGCCGGAAATCGCCACAAAACCGGCCCTCGGGTAGACCGTGGCGCCGGCCGTCAGGTTCACCGCGACCCGGCCCACGGGGATGAACCGTGCCACCAGGATCAGGGACACGGCTCGCTGGCCAAGTTCCCGGCGGGCCCAAGCAAATGAGCGCTGCATCAGCGCGCCCCTCATCCAGCGGAAACGCGTGGTCCCCACGCCCCGGCCCATCAGGTAGGCCACGTTGTCGCCGGCAAACGCGCCAAGGGCCGCCGACAGCAGCAAAAGCCACGGGTTGGGTCCGCCCTGCGCAACCACCAGGGCCGCCAGTCCCACCAGGATGGTTTCGCTGGGGACCGGTGGGAAGAATCCGTCCACAAGGCAAACCACCAGCACCATGGCATACACCCATGGCTGGCCCGCAGCGCCCAACACAACATCAATCATGGATTCAACGCTACGGCTCCCGCCGGCACCCAACCATGGGGGATTCCCCCCATTTTGTGGTGGGGGAAGCCGCCCGGCGCTGGGGGTCGGCAACTTCCACGTCATACGCATTTGCCCGCTCCCGTCGAGGACGTAGGATGAACAAAACGCCGTTCGCCACACCTATGGGAGAGCCCCGATGCCCCTTTTTGACATGCCCCTTGACCAGCTGCGCGCCTACACCTCGGCCGCCGTCGAGCCCTGGGATTTGGATGCCTTTTGGGACGGGACCGTGGCGCAGGCCCAGGCGCATCCGCTCGAGGCGGACTTCGCCGCCGTCGACAACCACCTGGCGGTCATCGATAGCTTTGACGTCTCCTTTGCCGGCTTTGGCGGCTCCCGCATCAAGGGCTGGCTGCACTTGCCGGCCACCCGCCTGCCCGGCGCGAAGTTGCCGGTCGTGGTGCAATACATTGGGTATTCGGGTGGGCGCGGGCTGGTCCAGCAAGACACTAAATGGGCCCAGGCCGGCTACGCGCATTTCATCATGGACACCCGGGGCCAGGGTTGGGGCGGCATCCTCGGCGACACCCCCGACCCACACCTTTCCGCCGGCGACGTGGCCCACGCGGGAGTGATGACCCGGGGCATTTCAGCCAAGGAAGACTACTACTACCGCCGCGTGTATGTTGATGCGTTCCGGGCCATCGAGGCCGCTCGCAGCCACCCCGAGGTTGATCCGTCCAAGGTTGTGCTGTCGGGCATCAGCCAGGGCGGCGGCATTGCCATTGCGGCCGCCGGACTGTCTGCCGGGCGGTTGGAGGGCATCGTGGGCCTCATGGCGGATGTGCCGTTCCTGCAGGACTTTTCCCGTGCCATCGACATCACCCCGCGCGGGCCCTACCCGGAAATCGCCGGCTTCCTCACTAGGCACAGGGACCGGTATGAGGCCGTCCTGGAGGTGCTGAACTACTTCGACGGCGTGCACCTGGGCAGGCGGGCGGTGGCGCCGGCGCTGTTTTCCGTGGCGCTCATGGACGACGTGTGCCCGCCGTCGACGGTGTTTGCCGCCTTCAACGCCTACGGCACCGGCGCGGCCACTACCCACACCGTGCCGGAGAAGGACATCGAGGTCTACCGGTTCAACAATCACGAAGGCGGCCAGGAACACCACTGGGTTCGGCAACTGCACTACGCCGCAAAGCTGCTGGCCGGCTGACGGGGGCTATGTCAGGTGGGGCGCCACCGGGGACGGAGGCGTGAGGCGCTGGCCGCCTCGTGCCGCGCCGATTCCCGCCGTGACCACCAGCAGGATCCCGACGACGGCGCTGGTGCGCGGCACCTGACCCAGGATGACGAACCCGACCACGACTGCAATGGCCGGTTCAAGACTCATCAGGGTGCCAAAGGCCGACGCCGTCAGCCTGCGAAGCGCCAGCAGTTCCAGGCTGAACGGGATCGCGGGCAACAGGAGTGCAAGCCCCAGCCCGACGACGATCAGTTGCCAGTTGAGGTGGCCTGCCACGGCGGGGCCAACAACGATGGAGGCAACGAGTGCGGCCACGGGCATGGAGATGGCCAAGGACTGTAGTCCGGCGACCTGGTCCCCTGCCCGTTGAGTGAGCATGATGTAGGCCGCCCAGCATGCTGCGGATCCCAGGGCGAGCAGGATTCCTGCCGGATCCGTTGTGCCGTGCCAGGGTTCGGTCAGGGCCAGCACGCCGGCCGCGGCGGCAACAGCCCACAAGCGATCGAAGCCGCGCCCGTGAGCCACGGCCACCCCCAAGGGGCCAAGGAACTCCAGCGCGCTGGCCGTGCCCAGGGGTATGCGCACCGCCGCGGCCATGAACATCAAGGTCATCCCCGCCGTGGCAATTCCCAGAAGGATGCACGTCAACAGGGTCGTATGGTTCCAGGATGCGCGCCAGGGCCTGGCGATGACGAGCAGGATGACGGCCGCCCATGTGAGCCGAAGCCAGGCCACGCCCTCCGCACCCAACTGGGCCGACAGACCCACGGAGACGGCCAGGCCCAGCTGCACGCAGCTCATGGAGCCCAGCGCCATGGTGGTTCCAACGCGTGCGTTGCGAGGTTGGGAATCAAAGGTCATGCATCCAGTAGACACGGTTCCCTTCATCCGCGTCCACGTGACGGTTCGCGACAATTAGTCCATGAATCCTGCACAATGGACCGTATGGAAACTCGCAGGCTGCACTTGCTGCTCGAACTGTCGCGCGTTGGCTCAATGCGCGGGGTAGCCGAGCAGTTGGGAACCACCACTTCCACCGTCTCGCAACAGTTGGCGATGCTGGCCAAGGAGACCGGAACCACGCTGTTGGAACCGGTGGGGCGGGGCGTCCGCCTAACGCCGGCCGGCCGCCGCCTGGCCGAGCACGCGAGGGTCATCCTCGCCGAGGTGGAGGCAGCAACCGCCGATTTGGATCCCGGCGCCCTGCCCGCCGGAACGTTGCGCGTGGCAGGTTTTGTCACCGCGATCAGGGAAACCCTCATGCCCGTCATCGAGGACCTTGCCGGGTCCCATCCACGGGTCACCGTGGTCGTATATGAACAGGAACCGGCGGAAGCCCTTGCGCTGCTCGCCAACGGGGACGTCGATCTCGCGCTCACCTACGACTACAACCTCACGCCGGCAGAACCGGATCCCGGGCTGGTCTCCGTCCCCTTGTGGTCCGCACCGTGGAGCCTGGGTGTTCCGGCGCACGATGCCCGGAACGTCCAGGGGGATTCCCTGGACGTGTTCACGGCGTTCCGCGAGAGCCACTGGATTGGCAATTCCAGAAACCGTGCAGACGAGGACGTTATGCGGATCATTGCGTCGATGGCCGGGTTCGTGCCCAGTCTCAGGCACCAATCCGACAGCCTTGATCTTGTTGAGGACCTCATCCTGGCCGGGATGGGCGTCGGAATCCTGCCGGCGAACCGGCAGCCCCGCCCCGGCGTCGCACTGGTGCCCCTGACCAACCCGGAGGTGCTGCTCCGGGCCCACGCCGTGACCCGCCGCGGCCGGGACTCATGGGCACCCCTGGCGCTGCTGGTGGCCCGCCTGACGGGCCAGAATTGACCGCTGTGCCAGGACTTTGCCCGGCACCCCGCCTCCACCGTGCAACACTTGGTGCATGGACCTAGAGGTGTCGCACCTGCTCACGATTCCGGCATCGGAACTTGACTGGCGGTTCTCCCGTTCCTCGGGACCGGGCGGCCAACACGTCAACACCACCGACAGCCGGGTCGAACTCTCCTGGAACGTGGCGGAATCCGCTGCGCTCTCCGAGCAACAGCGCCAACTTTTGCTCGGACGCCTTGGACGCCGGCTCGTTCAGGGCGTCATCACGGTGAGCTCCTCCGAGCAACGCTCCCAGCTCCGTAATCGTGAGAGTGCCATGGCCAAGCTCGCCGATATCGTCACATCGGGCCTGGCTCCGGAGGCTGCGCCACGCCGTCGCACCAAGCCGACCCGGGGCTCCAAAATCCGGCATCTGGCAGCCAAGCAGCAACGCTCCGCCACCAAGCGGCAACGGCAGCGGCCCTCCGCCGAGTAGCGCCGCGGCCCGTCCCCGGCGAGGCTGCAACGGAATGGCGTGGAAGGACCTAGCCCACGGGCGGCCGGTGACTGGGTGAAAACGGGGGCGTGACCAGCCACATTT